>NZ_DBHHEV010000151.1:0-1537 GCF_057238965.1 Peptidiphaga sp. | reverse complement strand
GGCCGCCCCCGGACTCGTGTTCCCCGGCCTCAGACCCCGGCGGGCCTTGTTTCCTCAGCCTCAGACTCCCGCGGGTTTGGCTTTCCGGGAGGGCTCAGCCTTCCGGCCGGACCCAGCTTCCCGACCGCCCGCCGGATTTGGCGACGATCTTCGCTTCCGCCACCACGGCCGAGCGGTCGATCCCCTTGACCATATCGACGACGGCGAGCGCCGCGACCGTCACGGCAGTCAGCGCCTCCATCTCGACGCCCGTCCTGTCGGCCGTTCGCGCCGTCGCGCGAATCGCCACGCCGCCGTCGGCCAGTTCCACGTCCACTTCGCAGCCGTGGAGGCCTACGACGTGGGCGAGGGGAAGCAGCGCGGGCGTTTTCTTGGCGGCTTGGATCCCGGCGACTCTTGCCACCGCGAACACGTCTCCCTTCGGCACGGAGCCCTCTCTCAGCTGCGCCATGACGGCGTCGGAGCACTCGACGCGGGCCACGGCCGTCGCCTCGCGAACCGTCGGCTCTTTCGCCGTCACGTCCACCATGTGCGCGGTGCCGTCTGAGCGCAGATGGGCAAGGCCGCCGGGAGAGGTTTCTTTTCCGTCAGCCATTGGCGCCTCCTTCGGTTGGAATGAATCCCAGCGCGTCGCCGGGCCGCACGCGTTCGACGTCGGCCGGCACGACGCCGAGCCCGTCCGCCGAGGGAAGCGAGGCGACAAGGTGCGAGCGCGAGCCGAGTTCGTGAATGGGGAACGCGCGCCCGCCGTCCAAACGCAGGGGGATGAACTGGACTTTCCCGCGAGGCGAGGCCCATTCGGCGCCCGCAACGGCCTGCCCGACCGTCGGCTCGACGGTGCTGGAGCGCCCCGCAAGCACCCGGATCATGCCGGCGACGTACACGTGGAAGCTGACGTAGACCGACACCGGGTTGCCGGGCAGGCACGCCGCCGGCACGGACCGTCCGCCGACGCGGGCTGTCCCAGCGCCCTGAGGCCCCCCGGGCTGCTGGGCGACGTGGTGGAAGCGCATCGTGGGGCCGGAAAGGGCCTGCCGCACCGTCTCGTACGCCCCCGCGGATATGCCCCCCGCGGTGACGAGCAGATCGATCTCGGGCGCGGACGCCAGAATCGCGAGCATAGCCTCGGGGTCGTCCGCGCTGCGCCATCTGGCGACGACGTCGCCCCCCGCCTGCGCCGCGAGCCCGGCCAGAAGGACCCCGTTCGAGTCCGGGATGCGGCCATCGGCCAGTTCCCCGCCCGGGGCGACGAGTTCGCTTCCCGTGGTGAGAATTCCGATGCGCGGACGGGGCCGGACGAAGAGCGTCCCGCAGCCCGCCGACGCCGCCGCCGAGACCGCGGCGGGGGAGAGCACGACGCCCGCGGGAAGGACGGGCGCGCCCGCATCGAGGTCTTCGCCCTTGAAGCGCACATTGGCGCCCGGAGCCTGGGCCGCTCGGATCGTCACCGTCGGGGGCGCCTCGCTCACGCCGGGCGCATGATCCGTGTCTTCCACCTTGACGACGGTGTCCGCGCCGTCGGGCATCGCCGCCCCCG
>NZ_DBHHEV010000150.1:0-1806 GCF_057238965.1 Peptidiphaga sp. | reverse complement strand
CTCTCGGCGATCTCTTCCGTGTTCCACACGCGGACCCCCGCGGCTTCGACTGCGGCGACGAGCGGGTCGTTGTGGCCCATGAGGTTCGTGCCCTTGACCCAGCCGATGAGGGCGTGGGCGATCGACGTCCTGGCGCCCCACGGCTCGTTGGCCCACTTGTTGGCGACGGCGTCGAGCGCCGCCTTGACCTCGCCGTATGCGCCGTCGCCGCCGAAGGTTCCCCGGTTGGGAGATCCGGGCAGGACCACGTGAAGGCGGTGGCCGACGTGCGTGTCGGCGCCGATGCGGGAAAGGCCGCCGATCAGCCGCTCGACTCCCCACAGGAGCACGCGGGCCTGGTTTTCGGCCGCAGCCCCCGCGTCGTCGAGCGTGCCGCGGACGGGAGGCGCGGCGAACGGGAAGAGGACGTCCGGAACGAACGCCGGCTTGAGCACCTTGGTCGCCGCGCCGAGCGTCACCCGCTGCTCGGCGCCGATCCATTCGACGAGGGCGTCGATGTCGCGCAGCGAGCCGAGATTGGCGGGGACGATCCACAGTTCGGCGTCGCCGCGGGCGTTGCGCCGATAAAGTTCAGCGGCCCAGTTGAGGCGCCCGGAGTCCAAGCGCGAGGTCGTGACGACGACGGTCGCACCGCCCGCCAGGAGCCTGCCTGCGACGGACGCCGCAATCGACCTGGGCGAGGCGCCGGTGACGACGGCGACCTTTCCGCTGAACTGGCCCGGGTTGGAGCTTTCTGCGGCCGCGGCGATCGCGAGGAGGCGCTCGGCGCGCTCGGGGCGGCGCTCGGCGTGCCATCGGGCCTGCTTCGCCACTTCCTCGCCGGTCGACTCGAAGTTGCCTTCGACCTCCTGCCCCGCGGCGATCCGCGCGACGTCCTCGCGGGCGCTCGCCCAGCGGTCGCATAGGCGGACGGCGCGGTCGGGGGTGAACGCGGGGGCGACGAACTTCTCCCAGCCGTCCCCGAGCTCGGCGGACACCGCGGCCCGCAGCGCGAGGTCGTCGGCATTGTCGCCGCCCGCCTGCTGTGCGGGCGCCTCCTTGCCCAGACGGGCGAGGAGCTCGCGGGCGGTCGCCGCCAGGGCGTCGGTCATCTGCCCCGTGATCTCTTCGAGGGCGGCCGAATCGACCATCGTCCCCGATCCGCCGCCGGAGCTGGCCTTTGACACCGCGATTCCGCGGGCGGCGGCCACCTGGGCGACGGCCTCGTCGATCGTCGCGTCGAATTTCTTCGACGGCGCGATCGTTGCGAGTTCGCCTCCCCGCAGCGACTTTCCTTCGCGGGAGCCGAGCACGATGGCCGTGGCGACGTGCGTCGCCCACCCCTCGCCCAGGCCCCACGTCGAGGCGAGGTATTCGGGGACGCGCTGGGGCTTGGCGCCGGCGGCGCCGGCGATCTGGCGGAGTCGGCCGGAAATGGCCTCGCTCAACACCGCCCCGAACGGCTTGTATCCGTGGGCGCCGGCCAAAACCCCGGCTCGGAGCTTGGACATGGGCGCCTCGGCGGCCCCGTCCATCGACGACAGGCCGAACTCCGCCGTCAGGTCCATGAGCACCTGGTTGCGCTTTGAGGAGACGCCGTTCGTCAACGTCTCGACGGTGTCGGCGTCGACGATCTGCTCGGGCCGCAGCTTCGTGTGGACGGCGAGCAGCGCGTCCAACGCGTCGGCCGCGGTGAAGGGAAGGTCCTCGACGGGCCCCGCCGCGGCAGCAGGCGCGGCCGGCGCTTCTTGCGCGGGCGCTTCCTGCACGGAAGCCGCCTGCGACTGGGAATCGGCGGGCGCCGCTGCCTTCCCGGCGTCGGCGGAC
>NZ_DBHHEV010000149.1:0-2004 GCF_057238965.1 Peptidiphaga sp. | reverse complement strand
TCCGCTGGATTACAAGAAGCCCGGGGGCAAGACGATCACCGTCGCCATGGCGAAGCTTCCGGCTAAGGGCGGCAAGCCGATCGGAAGCCTGTTTGTCAACCCGGGCGGACCAGGAAGCTCCGGAATCCTCATGCTTTCATATGTGGACCGGGCTTTCAGCAAAGATGTTATGGACAAGTACGACATCATCGGTTTCGATCCTCGAGGGGTCGGCTCCTCGACGCCCGTTGATTGCATCGACGACCGCGAAATGGCCAAAGTGCTCGATTCTGATTTCGACATGGAGACGGAGGCCGGGCGCAGAGCCCAAAAGGCGCAGGCCAAGAAGATAGCCGAGGGATGCAAGAAAAAGTCGGGCGAGCTGCTTGCACATGTCGGCACGGAGCCGGCTGCGCGCGACATGGATGTTTTGCGCGGCCTGGTGGGCGATGAGAAGCTCAACTATCTCGGCTTCTCCTACGGCACCCAGTTGGGCGGGGCGTATGCCGATCTCTTCCCGAAGAAAGTCGGCAGAATGGTGCTCGACGGCGCCGTCGACCCTCAGCTGAGCTTCCTGCGCATGAACTACGAGCAGGCGTTCGGTTATAAGAAGCTCTTTGAAGGCTACGCGGAACGGTGTGTGAAGGCGGGCAACTGCTCGTTGGGTTCGTCGGTGGATGCGGCGAAGAAAAAGATGCGCGCCCTGCTAGATCAAGCTCGCGTCAAGCCGTTCAAGACATCAGACCCGAACAGACCCCTCAATCAGACGATGCTCCACTCTGCCGTTACCAGCCTTCTAGAGCAGGATGTGGATTGGTCGAAACTTGATCAGGCCTTCGACCAGTTGATCAAACAGAATGACGGCTCGCTTTTCCTGAAGCTCTTCGACGCGTCCACGGGCCGTGACGGCGATGAGGTCAGCAGCAGTAGAACGGAGGCGTACTGGGCGATCAATTGCGCGGACTATGCGCAGGAATCCGAAGCTGATTACTTGAAGTACGCGAAGAAGCTGAAGCGGGAAGCTCCCGCCATTGGAGCCTTTTCTGCACAAGACACTGTTGCCTTCTATATGTGCGCCGAGTTGCCGCATCACCCGAAGTCGAATCCCGGGCCGTACAGGGCGAAGGGGTCGGCTCCGATTGTGGTGATCGGCACGAGACACGATCCGGCGACGCCGTATCACTGGGCGCAGGCTTTGCACAAGACGCTTGAGAACTCGGTGCTGCTGACCTGGGAGGGCGAGGGCCATACGGCCTATGCGACGGCTGGATCTTGCATCCAGAGTCCGGTTGACAAGTATTTGTTGACCGGCGAGGTCCCCAAGGACGGCCTTGTCTGCCCGGCGGAACAGAAACAAGGGCAAGGTGCGCAGAAGCAGGGGAAAGAAGCGCAGAAGCAAGGCGTGTCCGATCGGAAGGCTTCCGTGAAGGATGAGGTTTTGGCTGGGAAATCGCGTCCCTTTGTCCGGTAGCGGGTCCTGACTGATCGGACGGCGGGCGTCGGGTTGGCGAGGGTCCGCTTCGATCGGTTGGGGGTTCTAATAATCTCGTATGTTTGGAGGAAAAATGAGAAAGACAGTGACGCGACTGTTGCGGCCTTTGGCTGCGCTCTCGGCGTTGGCTTTGACTGTTGTCGCTCAGCCTGCAATGGCTAGCGCGTCGCCGGATCACGCGGACGCTGCGTCAATGCGCGCGGGCGATTCGCCGGCGCATTTGGGTGCGTCGTCGGGGGCAGATGCCTCTGCCCGTGCCGATGCGGGCGTTCCTGCGGCGAAGGCGACGGCGAGCCCGTCTGCAGGCCGGTCGCCAGGCGGCTCGACGGCGTCGCCGGGAGGTTCGACTGGTTCGCCGGGAAGCCCGACAAGTTCTCCCGGAAATTCGGTTAGCCCTCCGGGAGGTTCGGCAAGTTCGCCGGGCGGTTCAAACGGCGCCCCCAACGGGGATGTTCCGAAGGGGCTTGAAAAGTTCTATAGGCAGAAGGTCAGCTGGGCGCCGTGCAAGGACGACGCGAAGATGCAGTGCGCGA
>NZ_DBHHEV010000148.1:0-2021 GCF_057238965.1 Peptidiphaga sp. | reverse complement strand
TGGCCTCCGACGGCAGTGAGTACGACGTATTCGCCACCGTCACGCCCCTCGAAGACGGCGGCTACCTCTCGGTCAGAATACGCCCCGGCTGCGAGGACCTTTTCGGCGCCGCCCTCTCGATATACGAGAAAGCGGCAGCTTTCGAGGGAAAGCTTGAATCCGACGGGCTCACACGGCGCCAGGTCGCCTCCGAGGGGGCGGCGAAGATCCTCGAGCTGCTAGACGAGGCGGGCATGCCCTCCTACGAAGACCTTCAGAACATCGCGCTTCCCGCGGAGGTTGCGAAGCGGGAGGCCGTCGCCGACGAGTTCCCCGAGCGCCCCGAGGCCAGCGGCGCCTTGGCGCAGATGCTCTCCGACGCCAAGGGCATCGCAAAGGAGCTCGACGCCTGGATGGGCCGGCAGGACGATCTGGCCGATCTGTCCGCCGCGCTTCGGTCCACGCGAGACAGCCTACGCAAGGAGATCGACGACGACGCGTTGTCGGCGGCCCTCGTGCAAAGCGAATCGAAGACGGAGAAACTCGCCCAGCTACTCGAAACGTGGGGGCAGATGAAGGACCTCGTGCGCGGACCCACGGACCAGTTGGTCGACGCCCTCGCGCGACTCGACAAGATCAGCGCGCAGACCCGATTCAGGGTGGCCTTGGCTCGGCTTCACACGACCATGATGGCCAAATTCACCGCGGAGCTGATCGACGGCGGGACCGACGCCGACGTTTCGGCGGACGCCATCGCGATGCTCGGCGGCGCCCTGCGAAAGGGCCTGTCGGAGATGGAGGAGATGGCCGCGGCCCACGCCGACCTCGCTTCGCAGACCGCTGACTTCATCGTCGAAACGTCCAACCTGCTGGCGATTCCCCGCCAGGTCCTCATGCTGTGGAACCAGGAGCAGGACTCGGACGCGGAGGGCGCGTCGGACGGCTCCGACGAACTGGCCGAGGCCGTCTCCCGCCACATCGACGCGGTCGGCGAAAGCCTCGAGGAGCTCGACGGCCTGGCGCGGCGCTGCAGGGACTTCGACACCGCAATCGATTCTTCGACGCTCAAAACGCTCCTCGACGACGCCGAACAGCGGCTCTTTGCGCTCGCCTGACCAAAGCGGCCCGCGATGAAGGCTCTGGCGGCTGAAAGCCGTCCAAGCGGCTTGCACTCAAAAGCTAATTACATTAGCTTTTTGGCTATGACCATTAGCAACATTTCCGTTCCGGGAGGAACGATCTGCGTCGAGGCTGCGGGCGAGGGGCCGCTCGTCGTCTGCTCGCCCGCAATGGGAGACAGTCGCGACGCCTTCGCCCCATTCTCGCGACGTTTGGTCGAAGCCGGATTTCGGGTCGCGAGCGCCGATCTGCGCGGCCACGGCGATTCGTCAACGGGCTTCGGCTCTTACGGCGACGAGCCGACGGCGCAGGATATGCTTGCCGTCGTGGACGAACTGGGAGGCGGACCCGCGATCCTCGCGGGGGCGTCCATGTCCGCCGCCGCGGCCACAATCGCCGCTGGAAAAGAGCCCGAGAAAGTCTCTGGGCTCATCCTTTTCGGGCCTTTTCTGCGCGGCGCGTCGAACCCAATCGCGCAGCTCGCTTTACGCCTCGCCCTCGCCCGCCCGTGGGGACCCGCAATTTGGGGCCTTCACTCGCGCAGACTTTGGCCGGGCCTCGGCGACCAGGCTTCGGCCCGGGCCTCTCGCCTCTCTTCGATCCTCAAACGGAAAGGCCATTGGGCAGCCTTTTCGAAAACCACACGCACGGACCATTCCGTCGTCGCCCCGTGGTTCAACCGCGTGACCGCTCCCGCCCTTGTCGTCATGGGCGCCCAGGACCCCGACTGGAAGGACCCTCGGGCCGAGGCGTCGTGGGCGGCCTCGAATTTCGCACAGGGCTCCTTCGTCATGGTCGAAGGAGCCGGGCACGCGCCGATGCTCGAATCGCCCGACGCCGCCGCCCGCGAGGCGATCGCATTCGCGAATCGAATCGGCTTCGGAGGAACGCATGCCTAGCTTTGGACGGACGCATGCCTAGGG
>NZ_DBHHEV010000147.1:0-2132 GCF_057238965.1 Peptidiphaga sp. | reverse complement strand
TTCAGTACAACGGAGACCCCGAACGCCGGGCAGCTGAAACTGTACCTCCGCACCCCCGCCGATCGTTACCCCCAGAGGAACGCCTACCGATGCGAGGAACCGATAGGTTAAGGTCAAGCCCGCGCGAGGACCTTGGCGATGCGCTTGGCCGAAACCTTGCCGTTCGTACCGAGCTGCTGGGCGAAAAGGGAGACCCGAAGCTCTTCGACCATCCAGCGGGCCTCGTCCAAGGCCGCTGCGGCGCTTGGATCGTAGGCGCGTGAAGCGGCGGCGGCCTGAGCGGCTTCGACCTTGTCGTTCACGTCTTGAATCTGCCAGGCCAGCGCGTCGTCCCCGGAGGGATTCGTGGCGGCCTTCTGGATGCGGATGTACGCAGCCCGGAGGTAGCGCTCGATGTGCGGCAGCCTGGCGGCGGGCGTGCGGGAGACGAAACCCGACGGAACGAGATTCGCCATCTGCTCCTTGACGTCGGCGAGGGTGGCCAGCAGCGCGGGCGAACGGCTCTCGGCTATCCACCTGTCGACCTCGGCCCGCCGTGCGCAAATCTCGGCGACGTCGAGGCTGATTCGGTAAACCTCGTCCTCGTGGCGCTGCTTGGCCCAGGCCCGCAGCTCGTCCCACTGGCTGCGGGTTCGGACGTCGGCGACGTCGAGGTCGTTCTCGGCCGCCCACTTCGCGGCGAGATTGCGGGCCGACGCCAACTGGACGTCCGCGACCAGGGCGGACGTGTCGGGGTACGGGCTCCCCGCGAGCGCCAACGCTTGAGCCCCCGGCCAGCGGCTCGTGATCCGAGCCTCGGGCAGGGCGATCTCCGCCGCCAGCAAAGCTGCGAGCCCGCGGCGATGTTCCCGCGCTTGGAGCGCCGGATCGGCCAAGACGTCAAGCCTGACTTTGCCGTCGGCCCCCGCTGCGAGCGCCGGGTAGCCGCGCACCGTCATCCCGTGGGCGCCAGTCGTCTCGACCGACGTCGGAATGACGCCCCCGGCCGCTTCCGGCCAGCCTTCGAGGCTCTCGCCAAGCGGCAACGCCGCGCCCTCTGCTGGGCGCGCACTGGTTTGTCCGCCGACGCGGCCGGTTGCACTGCTGCCGCCGTCGGCCTCGGCCCCGCCGCCCGCAAGCCGGAAGCGCGCCTCGTCCAAAGCCTGCGCGACGGCGCCTTTGACCACGGATTCGACTGCCGAGCGGGTGCGCGGCGCGAGTTCCAGCTTGAGCCTTTCGAGGCTCGTCGATTCGTCGAGCACGGCGCCGCGTTCGGACTTCACGCGGAAGAGGACGGAGAGGTGCTCGGGCAGCCGGGCTTCCTCCCACGCCGCGTCGTCGATCCAGAAGCCGCGAAGCCGGAAGACGGCTTCGTCGAAGGCCCGGCGGAAGCTTGGCGCGCCCTCCTGCCCGTGGGCGACGTCCTCCCAGTGAGGCAGAAGCGGGAGGATCTGCCGGGCGACGTCGGGCGCGGGGACGAGTTGGCGGCGCACGCGTTTGGGCAGCGCGCGGATCGTCCCCGTCACGAGGTCTTCGCGCATTCCTGGAACGAGCCAGTCGAACCCTTCGGGGCGCACCTGCGGCAGAAGCGTGACGGGAATGGTGACGGTGACGCCGTCGGCGTAGGCGCCGGGGGAGAAGGAGTATTCGATCGGCAGGCGGATTTCGCCCTGCCGCCATTCGGCGGGATAGTCGCTTTCGTCGGCCTCGGCCTCTCCCACCAGGAGCTCTTGGGTGAAGTCGAGCAGATGGGGATCGTCGCGTTTGGCCTTTTTCCACCAGGAGTCGAAGTGCCGGCCGGAGACCACGAAGTCGGGGATGCGCTCGTCGTAAAAGGCGGCGAGGGCTTCGGGTCCGGCGACGAGGCCGCGGCGGCGCATTTTCTCTTCGAGCTCCTGCGCCTCTTCGAGGGCCCGCTCGTTGTCCTTGAGAAATGCGTGGTGCGTTCGCCAGTCGCCTTCGACCAGCCCGTGGAGGATGAACATCTCGCGGGCTTCCTCGCGGGCAGACTCCGAGCCGGTCGATGCCAGGAGCACCGGCCTGTCCGCAGCGAGCGTCATCCCGTACAGCGATACTTCGGCAGTGCACATGGAGGGGCCGAGTGGCCACCACGGGAAAGACCCCGGATGCGGCCGGTTCACGAGAATATTGGC
>NZ_DBHHEV010000146.1:0-2494 GCF_057238965.1 Peptidiphaga sp. | reverse complement strand
CGGACGCCTGCGGCGTCGAGGGCCTGCAACGCGCCCACGGCCAGCGGGTCCGCGGCGACGAGGATCGCATCCGGCATGCGATCCTCGTTTTCCGCGATCAGCCGGGCAGTCAGGCCGCGGCCGTTCTCGACGGTGAAGGCGCCGCCGACGTATGAAAGGCCGTCGACGTCGAGGCCCAAACGCTGCGCCCAGTTCGAGTACGCCAAATGGCGAAGCTCCTCGTCGTAAAAATGCCGGCCCATGATGTGGCCCGTTCCGCCGACAAAGGCGATGCGACGACGGCCCGCCGCCATCAGCGCGTCAAGCCCGTCAAGAACCGTTTGCTGCAAATCCGGCCGCACCGAGTGGAACAGCCCCGGAGCCGGATTGATGTCGATGAACACGCCATGCGGCAGCTCCTGGCTGAGGGCCGTGAAATCGTCGTCGGCCAGCGGCGCCGGGCCTATGGAAATGAAACCGTCGAATTTCTTGCCCGCGCCCACGAGGGAACGCGTGTCGGGAAACGGGGTGAGTTTTGTGTTGTGTTCGTCGGCTTTGGCTTTCAAGGCCTCGCGGATCTCAAAGAAATAGGCGTCCTGCAGCCCGCGCTCGGGGTCGATGTTGTCCAAGACGGCCACGTCCTGCGGAATTCCTACGCGACGCCCCTGCACGGAATACCCCATCTCATTGCCGGCTTGAAGGATGCGCCTGCGCGTTTCTTCACGCACGGTGAACGTGGGGTCTCCTTTGAGAACCCGAGACACTGTGGCCTTCGAGTACCCTGTCGCAGCGGCGATGTCTGCGAGGCTGACCATGACGGTTGACCGCCTCCTTTTGAACGGGAAAACGAACGAACTTGAATGGAAAATCGTTTTCGCTGACCAATGTACCCATAAAAGCTGGGCAAACCCAAGAAATAAACGAGGAGCCCTCCGCCTTGGCGGAGGGCTCCTGAGATACGGCGCACCGGTCCAAGCCCGATGCTCACACCGAACAGTTTAAGATTCGTCAAGGCCTTGTGCGAACCAGACTCTTGCCGGAGGCATCGGGCCAAGGGCCGTGGCCGAACCGCCGCGGTCAGACGGCTTGGGAGAGTTCAGCGAACACCTTTCCCACCGGCTCGCGGATCACAAGGTTCGCCCGCGAGTCGTAGGGGGTGGGCGTGGCGTTCATGAGCACAAGGCGGTCGCCGTCGTAGTAGTCGATGAGGCCGGCGGCCGGATATACGACGAGGCTCGTTCCGGCGACGATCAGCATGTCGGCGTCGGCGATCGCCCTGACCGCGCCCTCCAGAACGCCGCTGCCGAGCATCTCCCCGTAAAAGACGATGTCGGGCCGCACGACGCAGTCGCATGAAGGGCAGCGGGGAACCGCTCCCGTCCGCGCCTCGTCGAAATCGGCTATCGAAAAAGGCCGTCCGCAGCCCGTGCACAGCAGCCGCGACCAATTCCCGTGCAGCTCGAAAATCCGCTCGGATCCCGCCGACTGGTGGAGCCCGTCGATGTTCTGCGTGACGACGGCCGAAAGCGAGCCCCTCTTTTCGAGCTCCGCCAGAAACTTGTGCGCGGCATTCGGCGCGACTCCCTCGCGGGCGTTTTCCTGCGCAAACCACTCCCAATACGCCTGCGGGTGGGTCTCGAAGAAATCGATGGACAAAACGCGCTCGATCGGGATTTCGCGATCCTGATGGAAAAACCCTTTGGCGCCGCGAAAGTCCGGTATGCCAGACTCCGTCGAGACCCCGGCGCCGCCGAAAAAGACGATGCGATTCGATTGCGCGATCCATTGAGCCAGCTGGCGCCATTGACTGTCCATACCACCAGCCTAGACCTTGGAGCGCCGCGCCACAGCCGGTTTCGCGACGTCGGCCTTTTACGACGCAAGCTTTACGACGCAGGCTTTTCACGACGCCGTTCCGCGCCGCCCGGCCTTCGCACCGCCTGGCGACGTCCGGCCTTCGCACCGCCTAGCACTGTCCGGCCTTCGCACCGCCTGGCGCCGCCCGAGCTTCGTGCGTTTCGTCTTTCTAGGCGGAACGTAACAGGTTAGAGGCTCCCGGGTTCGCTAGGCTCATGTCATGACGATTAAAGACGCAGCCACTGCTTCCGCCATCGCCCTGCGCTTGGAGCTTCTGGGAATTCCCGCTTTGGCACAGGCCGATCAGAGCGAGACTGACAGCCTCATGTCCCCGATATTGGCGCGCCAGCGCGAGCTTTCTCGCCGCCTGGCACATCGCCCCTGCGCTGCCGATCAGCGCATCCAGAATTTCCTCGACTCCTATTTGGAGGGCGCCGCCGAAACGCCTCAGCTGCCGCGCTCCACTTTCGTGCTCGACCAGCCCGGCCTGGCTCGCGCGCTGTCTCTCCCGTCGGATTCCACGAGCTTCGTCTCCGACTACGTCGAGAGCTACAAAGTGCTGGGAGGCGTCCTACACAACCCTCGAAACGACCGCCGCACAACGGCCGGCGTCTTCCACGTCGCCGAGGGCGGCCTGCCGATCCCCGATGACAAGATC
>NZ_DBHHEV010000145.1:0-3063 GCF_057238965.1 Peptidiphaga sp. | reverse complement strand
GGTCGTCGAGCCGGGAAGGGTGATCTTTCCGGCCCGGGGCGCGGTGCGTGCGGCGGGGTCGATGGAGGGGCTGGCCGAGGCTCTCATCGGGCAGATCGCCGACGTCGCCGGCTGTGAGGCGCACGTAGGCTGCGGCGAGGGAACCCTCGCCGCCCTTCTGGCGGCCCAATCGGACGTTTTCCTCGACGTTGAAGGGTCGGCGAAGTTCCTGGAGCGAACCAAGGTCGAAGGAACCCTCGTCGGCGTCGCGCCCTCGCGCAGAGCCGAGGCTCGATCCTGCCTTGAGCTTCTGGGGGCCCTCGGGGTGAGAACCGTCGGGGGCTTGGCGGATCTCGGGGCCGCCGCCATGGCGTCCCGTTTTGGAGAGATGGGTTCGCTTCTGTGGCAGTTGGCCCGGGGGAGAGACGTCCATCTGCCCACGGAGGCTGCGACGTCGCCGGGAATCGTGTGCACGCGGGCCTTCGAGCCGCCCCTCCAAAGCGTCGAAGAAGCCGTATTCTCCGCCCGCGACCTCGCCGAGGAGCTCGTGCAGGCCATGGGAGTGCGAACCGCCGCCTCCGGGAGGCTGCGCATCGACGCGGTTTTCCACGACGGCGAAGAGTTCTCGCGATCCTGGTCGGTCGGAGGCGGGGGCGCCCACGACATCGTCGATCGAGTCCGATGGCAGCTCGGAGGATGGGCGGGCGGCGGGCCCCTCGCGCGGCTCGAACTCAGGCTCGACGCCGCGTCGGCCGACGCGGCCCCCGAGCCCCTGTGGGGAGGAAGGTCAGCGGGAAATGAGCGCGCGGCGGCGGCCGTCGCCCGGATCCAGACGGTCCTAGGCGAGGAGTCGGTGACGGTTCCCCGCAAGGTGGGAGGGCGCACGGCGGCGCGGCGCCACGCCGAAATCGCGTGGGGCGAGCACAGCCCGGACGACGGACGCAGGTCGGCTCTTCCATGGCCGGGCGCCATACCCGAGCCGGGGCCTTCGCGCGTCCATGCGGCGCCCGTCGACATTTGGCTTGACGGGCGATGCGGACACCGCTTGGCGGTCACGGGGGAAGCGGAGCTGACATGCGCAGGCGGCTGCGTCGATCCCGAACCCGGCCTGGTGCGATCTGCGAAAGGATTGGCGACGATCCGCGATTACGCCGGGCCTTGGCCCATTGACGAGCGGTGGTGGGACCCCTCCGGCCGTTCCAGACGCGCCTATCTCCAGATCGTCCTCGACGGAGCGGCCGCCCTCGTCTATTGCGAGGGCGGAACGTGGCACGAGGAGGGCCGGTATGAATAGACGCCTCTCCGTCGTTCGGCCGGGGACCGCGAGGCATTCGCCTTCGAAGCGGCCGTTCGCCGAGCCCGAGGGCGCGGTTCCGTACGCGGAGCTGCACGTCCACTCCGCCTACAGCTTTCTCGACGGGGCCAGCCTTCCCTCCGACCTCGTCGCCAGGGCCTGCGAATTGGACCTTCAAGCCCTCGCCGTGACCGACCACGGCGGCTTCCCCGGCGTCGTTCAGCTTGCATCCGCAGCCAGGTCGGCCGGGCTGCCCGCCGTCATCGGAACCGAACTGACCCTTCTGTCCGAAGATCGAAGCGCCCAAGCCGATCCTCCCGGCGAGCACATCGTCCTCCTGGCTCGGGACCCCGAAGGATACAGACGCCTTTCCCGGACGGTGGGGGAGGCGATGCTGGCGAGCGGGGAAAAGAACCGCGCTCGCTACGAGCTCGAAGACCTGGCGGCTGCCTCCGGCGGAAATTGGATGGTCCTCAGCGGCTGCCGAAAGGGAGGCGTCAGACGCGCTCTGGAGGGGCTGGAATGGCAAGGGGCGGAGGGCTCCCGCGGCGGCTTCAATCCCGGGGTCTCGGCTTTTTCCGGGCCTTCTCCCGCTCTGTGGGACGTCGGCGCCGCCGTCGAACGGGTGCGTCGCCTCGAATCTCTTTTCGGCAAGGGAAACGTGGCGGTCGAACTGACGAACTCCGGCGCCCCGCTTGACCGCGAGCGCTGCCGCGCCCTCGTCGAAACGGCCAACCGGGCCGGCGTCCCCTACCTCGCCACAGGCAATGTGCACTATGCGCGCCCTCGCGACAGGGACGTCGCCGACGTCTTCGCCGCCACGAGGGCTCGAAGCACCCTGGAAGAGATCGATCCCTTCCTCCCAGCCAACGGTTCGCACCTCCGGTCGGGGGAGCAGATGCTCTCCCTGCACCGAGACCATCCTGAAGCCGTGGCCGAGGCCGCCAGAATCGGGGCCGAATGCGCTTTTGACCTGGCGCTCGTCGCCCCTGCCCTTCCCGATTTCCCCGTTCCCGAAGGCCATACCGAAGCGAGCTGGCTGCGTTGCGTCACCCGCGAGCGCGCGCTTGAGCGTTACGGGCCGCGCTCGTCGAATCCGCGGGCGTGGGAGGTGATCGACCACGAACTCGACGTCATCGTCGGCCTCGGCTTTCCCGGGTATTTCCTCATTGTCTGTGAAATCGTCGACTTTTGCCGCAGCCGGGGCATCTGGTGCCAAGGCCGGGGATCATCGGCGAACTCGGCGGTCTGCTTCGCCTTGGGCATCACCGCTGTCGACGCCGTCCGCCACAAGATGCTCTTTGAACGCTTTCTTTCTCCGGGGCGTTCGGGTCCGCCCGACATCGACGTCGACATCGAATCTGACAGGCGGGAAGAGGTCATCCAACATGTCTATGAACGCTACGGAAGAAAATGCGCCGCGCAGGTCGCCAACACGATCTCCTATCGCCCGCGCTCGGCCATACGCGATGCCGCAAAAGCCCTCGGATACGAGGAAGGGCAAGTCGAGGCATGGCTGCGGTCCGTCGAGCACAAGGTCCCTGCGAAAGCCGACGCCGGCGCAGGCTATGAGCCCGCGGGCTACGAGGCGGACGTGCCCGCCGCTGTGGCCGATCTCGCCTCGCGCATGCAGAGGCTTCCCCGCCACCTCGGCATCCACCCGGGAGGGATGGTCCTGTGCGACCGTCCGGTGATCGACGTGTGCCCGGCGGGCTGGGCGCGGACGCCGGGACGCACCGTCCTTCAATGGGACAAGGACGATTGCGCCGAAGCCGGGCTCGTCAAATTCG
>NZ_DBHHEV010000144.1:1468-3100 GCF_057238965.1 Peptidiphaga sp. | reverse complement strand
CTTCCAGGGCGTCTCGGCGGTCGCCAAGACCGCCGACGGGTATGAAATTACGCAGAACGTTCCCGGCGGAAGCCGCACGATCGCCGTTTCCGGCCCCGTCGTCGTCTCCGCTTCCTCGGACGCCGTGGCCCCCAAGGTTCCGTCCATGAAGGACATCCTCGCCGCCGGCAAGAAGCCCGTGGAGAAGGTCGAGGTTCCTTCCGTCGACGTCGAAGTCACCGTCGTCGGCCGTTCAAAGCCCGAGCGCAAGGCTCGCAAGAACAAGATTTTCGAGGGCGCGGACGCTCCCGCCCAGCTCGTTGCCGCCCTGCGTGCCGACGGCGTGCTCTGAGAGTTGAAAGGACAAAGACAACAATGGCAAACACCTGGATCATCGCGGTAGACCCGCAGATTGCCGCTCTCGTCGAGCATGGGCGGGCGGTCGGCGGCTCAGTCACGGCAGTGACCGTCGGCGGCACGCCCGTTGCCGGAGTCGACAAGGTCATCGACGTGGCGCTTCCCGAGGGCGTTCCCGCCGAGGCCGCTGCGCCCGCGGTTGCAGCGGCAGTCGCAGCCGAGGCCGGCGACGTCGTCCTCGCCGCCAACAAGCCCGCCGAGCGGGTCCTCGCCGGCGCCGTCGCGGTCAAGCTGAACGCCGCGTTCCTTCCCGGCCTCAAGTCGGTCAAGGACGGCGCGGCCGAGCTTTCGCGTTACGGCGGCCTTTCTTTTGAAAGCGTCTCCTTTGACTCTCCCGTCGTCGCGGTTCTCGACGGCGGCGCTGAGGCCGAGGGCGAGCCTGTGGCCGCCGAGGCGGCAGAAGGCTCGGTCTACGAGGCCAAGGTCACCGGCCAAAACAAGACGGAAGTCGCCGCGGTCAATCTGGGGGCGGCCAAGCGCGTCGTCTCAGCCGGACGAGGCTTCAAAGCGAAGGAGGACCTCAAGCTGGCCGAGGATCTCGCAGCTGCCATCGGCGCCGAGCTCGCGTGCTCGCGTCCCCTCGCCGAAGGCGCGGACTGGATGGCCGTCGACCGCTACATCGGCGTCTCCGGCCAGATCGTCTCGCCCGAGCTCTACATCGCCGTCGGCATCTCCGGCCAGATCCAGCACACGGTGGGCATGAGCGATTCGAAGGTCGTCGTGGCCGTGAACAGCGATTCGAAGGCGCCTATGTTCGCTGGAGCCGATTACGGAATCGTCGGCGATCTCTACGAGGTTCTTCCGGCGCTGACGGAGGCTGTTAAGTAGGGATTATGGCCGAAGAGAACTACGATTTCGACGTCATCGTCGTCGGCGGAGGAGTGGCGGGTTCCGTCTGCGCCTACCTGCTAGCGAAGAAAGGGCGCGAGGTCCTACTCGTCGAGAGGGGGATGGAGCCGGGGTCCAAGAACCTTTCGGGCGGCGTCTTTTACTGTCGCGTCATGCAAGAGGTGTTCCCGAACTTCATTGAAGAAGCCCCGATCGAACGGCGCATCACCCGCAATTGTTTGAGCTTCCTCAACCCGACTAACTTCGTGAACGTCGACTACTGGGACTCGCGGCTGGCCGAGCCGGTCAACGCGGTCACGGTTTTGCGGGCGAAGTTCGATCCGTGGCTTGCGGAGCAGGCGGAGGAAGCGGGCGTGACAGTCATGCCCGGCGTCAAGGTCGACGGGA
>NZ_DBHHEV010000144.1:0-1435 GCF_057238965.1 Peptidiphaga sp. | reverse complement strand
GGTTCGTCGGCATTCGGGCCGGCGAGGACGAGCTTAGGGCTCGGGTCGTCGTCGCGGCCGACGGCGTCAACTCCTTCATCTCCCAAGACGCAGGGATCCGCGGGAAGGAGCCGTTGGAGAACCTGGCGGTCGGTGTGAAGTCCGTGATTTACCTCGGCGAGGAGGAGGTCAGGAAGCGCTTCAACCTCGTTGGCGAAGAAGGAGCGGCTTACGCCGTCGTCGGAGACTGCACCGAAGGCGTGGCTGGCGGCGGATTCATGTACACGAACAAGGAATCCGTCTCCATCGGCATCGTCGCACGGCTGGACGATCTGACGAAGAAGGGCAAGTCCTCTTCGGATCTGCATGACCATTTCCTCTCGCACCCGGCGATCGCGCCGTTCCTGGAGGGCGGCGAGCTCCTCGAGTACGGCTGCCACCTTGTGGCCGAAGGCGGGGAAAAGATGCAGCACGATTTGGTGCGCAACGGGCTCGTTGTGATCGGCGACGCCGCCGGCTTCACCCTCAACACCGGTTTCACGGCTCGGGGGATGGACCTGGCGGCCGGTTCCGCCGTCGCCGCCGCCACGGCCGTCGATCACGCGCTGGAAACCGGGGACTGCAGCCGCGTGGGGTTGGAACGATACATCGCCGAGTATAAGAACTCCTTCGTAGGCAAGGACATGGCGACGTACGCCAAGGCTCCCGACTTCCTCGAGAACGACGAAATGTACGGGGATCTCGGATTGATGCTGGCGGACGTGCTGTACGGCGTGTACAACCTCGATCTGACGCCCCGCAAGCACATCCTTCCGACCGCGTTGTCCGCTTTCAAGGCATCCGGTATGAAGATTCGACGGATGGCCAAGATTGGCTTCCAGGCAGTGAGGTCTCTGTAATGTCTGATTTTTTCGAAGGCAGCGTTCCGGCCCGCCTGGGCAAGAACGTCTATGAAGTCGACGAAGGCAATTCGCATATCGAGGTCAATCAGGAGATAGCGAAGGCTACCGGGGCCGGCAAGGTGTTGGTCAAGGTGTGCCCGGCCCACGTCTACTCCGAGGAACCCGACGGCACGATCTCCGTGGAGTTCGCCGCCTGCCTCGAATGTGGAACGTGCCGTGCCGTCGCGGCTCCGGGACTGCTCAAATGGCACTATCCCGAGGGTTCGATGGGCGTCATGTTCCGTGAGGGTTGACCAAAAGGGCGAGTGCTGACGAAAACGGGCGGGCGGAGCTATCCGCCCGCCCGTTTTTAACCGTTGAAACGAACAGTGCGAATCGACGCTCTCGGGTGCAGGATCGGTTGGGGATGGGAGTCCTCGTTGCGGGGAGGGTGTCGGCGTCCCCGCGTGTCGGGGATTGTTTTGTTTTCCGGTTTTGCCGCCTTTCAGCTTTTAGGCCTTGCTGCCTCTCACTCTTGTGCTATTTGGACGGTTTGTTTGTCGGTGTTGAGGCAG
>NZ_DBHHEV010000143.1:0-3201 GCF_057238965.1 Peptidiphaga sp. | reverse complement strand
GGGCCTCAAAGTGGCGGTGGTGCCTGGCTGAGGGGCGCCTGCGCGCCGTTCCACCCCACTGCCGCTGCCGGGGCGCGTGCAGCCGTCGCCGAAGAGCGCGCCGCTTGCGCGGGATTCGCCGGACTGTTGCGAGACTCGGCGCTCCAAGGCGCGGCACTCGCCATGCGCATGTACGGACGTCGCTCAAACGCGCGTTTCGCCGAGCCTTTGTGGGGCTTGGCGCTCACTGGAAGGTCGGCAGCGTGAGCTCGCCGGCTATCGGCCGTCCGATCCACGTGGCCAGGTCGTTTCCGCGAAGCCCCTGAGACAGGAGGAAGACGATCTTGGAGTACACGGCCTCCAAGGTCATGTCGCCGGCGCCGACGGCCCCCGCCCGCGCGATGGCGTCGCCGGCCTGGTAGTGGCCAAGAAACACTTGGGCTTGATGGCATTGGGAGGCGACGACCACCGGGACGCCGTCGGCGATCGTCCGCTCGAGCACATCGGCCAGCCCGGGTTCGGCCGCGGGCACGTTGCCCACGCCGTAGGCGCGCAGCAGCACAGCCTCGGGGCGCGGCGTGAGAAGGGCTTCGAGCCGGGAGGCCGATATTCCGGGAGCGAGGTCGATCACGACGACGTCGTGCCGTGTGTAGGGAGCGGGATCTCGCCAATCGTGTTCTTCGGCGCCCCTGGCGCAGCCGACGCCGTCGGCGGGCGCCTGCGCGGCTTCTAAAAGGGAAGCCGCCGCCCCGGAAGCCTGCGTCCCGGAAGCCGTCGATCCTGAAGGGGAAAATCCCGAAGCCGCCGCCCCGGAAGCGGCAGGCTCGGGCCCCGCCGTCGGCGAGACGACCTCGTCGGTGGCGTACCACCGCCAGGGCGCGCCCGTTCGCGCGAGCGGTGGGACCGACGGCGAGGCAAAGCCCTCGAAGGACCACGAGCTCGTTTTCGTCACGCGGTTGCCGGCCAGAAGGTGGTGGCCGAAGAAAAGGCTGACGCCCTTTGCCCGCCCGGAGGACGCGGCCCGCAAAGCGCCCGCCACATTCCCCGCGGCGTCGGAGCCGACGTCGCCCAAAGGATACTGCGCCCCCGTGAAGACGACGGGCCTGTCAAAGCCGACGAGGGCGTAAGAGAGGGCGGCGCTCGAATAGCCCATGGTGTCCGTGCCGTGAAGCACCACGAAGGAGTCGGCCTCCTCGCGGTGAGCGTGCAGATCGTCGATGATCGCCTGCCACGATTCGGGCGTGGCGTTCGAGGAGTCGATGAGCGGCTCGAGCTCCGTCAGGCTCACCCGCCCCTCGAGCTCGGTCCCCGCGATCAGAGAGTAGAGCCATCCCTTGAGGTCGGCGCCGGGGACGAGGCCGTTGGGCGAGTCGACCATGCCGATAGTTCCGCCCGTGTACGTCACGTGTATGCGCATTTCTTCCTTCCTTGGAGTTTGTGCACGTTGAACAATCCTAGCCGCGGCCGGCTCACGTCCTGCAGGCGGCTCAGCGTTTGCCGTCGGTCGAAAGGGCCTGGTCGCCGTCGTCGGCGGCCTCCTCGTCGAGAACGCGGTCGAGAAGGGCGCCGTCCACCCGCCCGCGAACGAGGAGCCAGCCGCCTGCCATCATCGCGACCACCGGCACGAAGAGCGCGAGCGTCCACCGGCCTTCGGAGCTCGTGAGATTGGAGCCGACGACGACGGCGAAGAAGGCCAGGGCGATGTAGTTCGTGACCGGGGCGCCGGGCATCCTGTAGGAGGGGCGGGTCTCCTTGCCCGCCTTCACGCGCCTGAGGAAGGCGAGGTGGGTGACAAGGATCGAGGCCCACGTGCCGGCGATGCCGATGGCCGCGAGGTTCATGACGACGTCGAAGGCGTCCTTTTCGAGGACGACGTTGAGAAACACCCCGACGAGGCCGAGGGCCGAGGTGATGATGATGGCGCCGTAGGGCACGTGGTTCGCGTTCATGCGGGTGGCGAAGCGCGGGCCCGAACCCGCCACCGCCAAGGAGCGAAGCGTGCGGCCCGTCGCATACAGGCCGGCGTTGAGCGAGGAGAGCGCGGCGGTGAGGACGACCACTTGGATCACGCTCCCGGCGTGCGGCACGCCGATTCCCTTGAAGAAAGTGACGAAGGGGGATTCGTCCTTCGAATACGCGGTGTACGGCAGGACGACGGCCATGAGCGCCACGGCGCCCACGTAGAAGACGAAGATGCGGACGATCATCGAGTTGATGGCCTTCGGAAGAACGCATTCGGCCTCTTTCGTCTCGCCTGCGGCCACCCCCACCATTTCCGTGCCGCCGAAGGCGAAGACGACGCCGAGGGTCAGCGCGAAAACCGGGGCGAGCCCCTTGGGGAAGAAGCCTCCCGATTCGGCGATGTTGTGCAAGCCCGCGGTGTGGCCGCCGACGTCGTGCCCGACGACGATCGCCCAGACGGCAACCGCCATGAAGCCGACGATCGTCGCCACCTTGATCGCCGCGAACCAGAATTCCGCCTCGCCGAACATTTTGACGCTCAGCAAGTTGAGGGCGAAGACCAAGGCGAGGGCGACGAGGGCGATGAACCACTGCGGAATTCCTCGGAAGGCCGTCCAATAATGCATGTACAGGGCGACGGCCGTTATGTCCGCCATGACGGTGACAGCCCAGTCGAGGAAAAACATCCAGCCCGCGATGTAAGCGCCCTTCTCGCCCGTGAACTCGCGCGCGTAGGAGACGAATGCGCCCGAGGACGGGCGGCGGATTGCCAGTTCGCCGAGCGCCCGCACCATGAGAAACGCGAAAATCCCACAGATTCCATAAGCGACGACCAGCCCGGGGCCGCCCTGGGCGAGGCGGCCGCTGGCCCCGAGGAACAGACCCGTTCCGATGGACCCGCCGATGGCGATCATCTGAATGTGTCGAGGCTTGAGCTCTTTGCTGTATCCGGCGTCGCCCCTGTCGTGTTTCGCTGCGGTCGATGTCGGCAAGTGCGCGTCCTTCATCGTTCCTCCTGTCATTGGCAAACGAGCGGTCGCGAGTGCGCGATTGCGGCAATTCTACGTCCGCGACGGCTTGGGATTCGATCCGGCGACGGTTGCGCCGACGATCCGAACGCCTTCGGCGGCGCGCCGGGCGGCCGTGGGACGAACGGTCTGGCGGCTTGCGGCTCGGCGTGGGAAAATTGGTGCATGACATACACCCTGGTGCTGCTCCGCCACGGCGAGAGCGAATGGAATGCAAAGAACCTCTTCACCG
>NZ_DBHHEV010000142.1:0-3242 GCF_057238965.1 Peptidiphaga sp. | reverse complement strand
CTTTTTAGTCGTTGCACCGCCGGTGCAAGCATTTCCAAAAACGTTCTGGCCATCGTGTGACTCCCGCAGAAATTCTCTGCTGGCGTTATTCTTACGTCGAACTCATGTGGGAGTTAATGCTTTCTCGGAACGCCAAAATGAAACGCGAGACCGATCTTGGACTTTGCGAAACGCTTTCCCGCCGCACGAAACCAATCAAAATTTTCTGGAAACGCCAAAATGAGGCGGGAAACCGATCAAAATCTCCGAAAAGTCACTTTTTGTGACGGGAAATGGGAAAAATGTCTCGGAAAACGGCTTCGTGCGGCGGGAAGGCGTCTAAAAGTTTCGGAGATCGGTTTCGCGCGACGGGAAAAGGAGGATAATCTCGCAAAACGCCTTTCCGCCGCGGAATGACTCTATAAAATCTCCATAAATCTAATTCACACGACCTCGTGACTTGCAGGCTTGTGTACCGGCCTCGCTGAAGGCCGCAGCCATCCTACCTTTGCGGGCATGAAAAAGATTCTGATCACTGGAGCCAGCGGATTCATCGGCGGACACCTTGTCCGGGAGGCGCTGGAGGGCGGATACGAGGTCTGGGCGGGCGTGCGACGCAGCAGCTCCCTCGGCCGGTTGCCCAAAGATCGCGTACACCTGATCGACCTCAGTTATGCCGACCCCGAGGCGCTCGCCGCCCAAGTGCGCGCACACGCGGCCGAGCACGGGCGGTGGGACGGCGTGGTCCACAATGCGGGCGTGACGAAGACCGTCCGCCCGGCCGACTTCTTCGAGGTCAACACCGAATACACCCGCCGACTTCTGGCCGCCCTCAACGCCGGCGGCGAGGCCACGCGCCCCGATCGCTTTGTGCTGATGAGTAGCCTCAGCGCCTTCGGCCGCGGCGACGAACGCACCTTCCGGCCCATCTCGGCCGACGATGAGCCTCGGCCCGAATCGATCTACGGCCGCAGCAAACTGGCCGCCGAGCAGTGCGTCCGCGAGCAGACGACGATCCCCTACACCATCCTCCGACCCACGGGCGTCTACGGCCCCGGCGACCGCGACTATGGGATGGAAATTGAGAGCATCCGCGCGGGCTTCGACTTCAAGATCGGCCGCACGCCCCAGCGCCTCACGTTTATCTATGCCAAAGACCTGGCGCGCGTCGTCCGGCTGGCCCTCGAGCGCCCCGAGGCCGTGGGCCGCAGCTACTTCGTGGCCGACGGCGACGTCTACACCGACGACGAGTTCGCCGGCCTCATCCAGGAGCTGCTCCACCGGCGGCACGTGCTCCACGCCCGCATCCCGCTCTGGTTGGCGCGCGTCGTCTGCACCGTCTCCGAGGCCATCGGGCGCATGACCGGCCGACCCGCCACGCTCAACACCGACAAGTATCACATCCTCAAGCAACGCAACTGGATCTGCGACGTCAGCCCCCTGCGCCACGAGCTGGGCTTCACGCCCGAATACAACCTCCGCCGCGGACTCGAGGAGATCATCGCCGAAACAAATCACTAATCATCTACCCTTATGCGCAACAAACTACTCCTTGCCCTCGCCCTGCTTCTGAGCCTCGGCGCATGCACCACATCGCGCCTCGTGAAGCAGGAAAAACGCATCTATCCCAAACGCGAATTTCGCGGCGCGTGGTTTCAGACCATCTATCAGAACGACTACCGCGGACTCTCGGCCGACGATTTTCGCGCGCTCATGGATCAGCGCCTCGACCGCCTGAAACGCTATGGCATCAACGCCATCTTCTTCCAAATCCGCCCCGAGGCCGACGCCTTCTACCCCTCCCGCTACGAGCCTTGGAGCCGCTGGCTGACGGGCCGTCAGGGCGAATCGCCCGAGGACGACGCGTTCGATCCGCTGGCTTACCTCATCGAAGCCTGCCACCTGCGCGGGCTGGAGTTTCACGCCTGGCTCAACCCCTATCGCGCCGGCGCAACGGACTTTGAGGACTTCGCCGAGACGCACATCTACCGCCGCCATCCCGAGTGGTTCGTGCGCTATAACCGCATGACGCTCTTCGATCCTGGCATCCCCGACTGCCGCCTCTTCATCTGCGGCGTGGTGCGCGACATCGTCACCCGTTACGACATCGACGGCATCCATATCGACGACTATTTCTACCCCTACCCCGTCGCCGGCGATCCCTTCCCGGACGAGGAGAGCTTCTCCCGCTACGGTCCGCCCGCGGGCTTCTCCGCCAACCGGCGCGATGACTGGCGGCGCAACAACATCAACCTCCTGATCCGCGAGCTGAAGATGACCGTAGCCTCGGCCAAGCCCTGGGTCAGCTTCGGCGTCAGCCCCTTCGGCATCTACCGCAACAAGTCGTCCGACCGCCACGGTAGCGACACGCGCGGGCTGCAGGACTACGACGACCTCTATGCCGACGTGGTGCTGTGGATGAAGAACGGCTGGATCGACTACTGCGCCCCGCAGCTCTATTGGGAGATCGGCCACAAGTCCGCCGACTACTCGACGCTCATCCGCTGGTGGAGCGGCCTCAAGACGCGCACACCGCTCTACATCGGGCAGGACGTGGCCCGCACCATGAAGGCCGGGCAACTGGCGCAAAAGATGATCGAGGAGCGCGAGGCGAAGCGCGTCGACGGACACATCTTCTGGCCCGCCGGCGAACTGCTGCGCAACAACGGTCACGTGGCCGACAGCCTGCGCCGCATCTGGCATCGCTACCCAGCGCTCACTCCGCCGCTCTCCAAGGCCTACACCGTCCGACCCGACGCCGTGCAGAATCTCCGCATCGCGCAGACGGACGGCGCCACGCGCCTCGTGTGGGACATCGCCCCGCAGGATCCTCGCGCGCCCCGTAAGACGCCCATGCGTTACGTCGTCTATCGCTTCCCGCTCGGCGAACGCCGCGACATCGGCCGTGCTTCTATGATCGTCGCCATCACCGGCGAGCCCTCCTTCCAGCTTCGCGACAGCGACCTCGAGCTTCCCTACACCTACGTCGTCACCGCCGTCGATCGCTATCACAACGAGAGCAAACCGTGCAAGCCCCTCAAGCTCGACGGGCGCACGCGCTACATCAATCTCAGAGGGAAGTGAAGCATGAAAAGACAGCCGGGTACACGTATGCGTCCAGCCCACTTGGCCGGCGTCCCTGACGGCCCCTGCCGGGGCAAGGGAACTTGGCCGGTGTCCCTGACGACCCCTGCCGAGGCCGGGAAATTTGGCCGGCGTCCCTGACGCCTTGATCTTCTTTTGCCTCCTTTTCTTCCATCAAG
>NZ_DBHHEV010000141.1:0-3459 GCF_057238965.1 Peptidiphaga sp. | reverse complement strand
TCTCAACGGAGGGATGAACTGAGCCTGGCCTCCCGGGCGGACCGCCGGCAGAACCATCGATCGGGCAACGGCGGCCGCTGCCGCCGATCCGCACTCTTGGGCCAGAATCGCCAGGCAGGCGTCGATTCCGGCGGCGACCCCCGCCGAGGTCCACAGCCGCCGTGCGGCGTCGTGCGTGTAGAGCACCTTCGGATCGACCCGCACCCTCTTGTGCCGTCGTTGAAGCTCGTCGCAAAAACGCCAGTGGGTCGTTGCGTCGGCTCCGTCGAGCAAGCCGGTGGCCGCGAGGAGAAAGGCCCCCGTGCACAGGGAGGCGATGTGCGTTCCGGAGCTGTGAAGCCGAAGCACGAGGGCCGCGGCACGCTCGACGTCGTCTCGGACGACGCCGGACCTGGCGGCGCCGGGACGGGCGGCGTCTTCCCGGGCGGCGGCGGACGGAGCGACGCCGCCTCCGCCGGAGACGGCGCGGACGACGTCGGGATCGACCGCCCCGAGCGGGTCGGCGAATCCAGGAATGACGAGCAGGTCGGCGCCGTCGGCCTCCTGGAGCGGAAGCGCGCGGATGCGCAGGCCGCCTTCCAGTTCGGGTTCGGGCGAGGGTGAGACCGCGGCGACGTCGTTGAGCGGCACTCCCCTGTCGCGCCGGTCGCCGCCGAAGACCTCGAGCGCAGCACAGAGGTCAAAGCCCCGCATCCCCGGCAAAAGGACCACTCGCACCTTCATGGCAGAATCTTATCGGCAGGCGGCATTCGTGCCGCTGTCGGCCTCGCGTCGGCGCTGGTTTCCTTGAGCCATGGAAAGAAATAACACAGCCCTTATCGTCATCGACGTTCAAAAAGGCTTCGACCACGGCGTCTACGGCCCGACCGCGAATCCGCACGCCGAGGCCAACGTCTCGCAGCTCATCGACGAATGGGCGGAGAGGCGGCTCGGTCCACTCGTCGTCGTCCGCCACGACTCGCCCAACCCGCTTTCTCCGCTCCACCCCGATTGCCCGGGCAACGAACTGAAGGAGGACGTCGCCCGAGCCGAGGCCGACCTCACGATCTCCAAGCAGGTGAACTCGGCGTTCTACGGAAACCCCGATCTTCACGCGTGGCTTGGCCGTTCGCACATCGAGTCGCTCGTGCTCTGCGGGATCCAAACGAACATGTGCGTCGAGACGACGGCGCGGATGGCCGGCAACCTCGGGTACGACGTCACGGTCGCCTTCGACGCCACGCGAACGTTCGACATCGACGTCGAGCTCCCCGGCCTCGGACGGCTGCGGGAGAGCGCGGAAAACCTCATGCGGGCGACGGCGATGAACCTCGCCGCCGGAGGCTTCGCGAAGGTTCGCACGACGGCGGACATTCTGTCGCGGCTTTGACCGCGTAACCGCCTTCGGCCTTGGCCGCGCGTCCACGCCGTGAACCGTCGCCTTTCGCAGCGCGCGGAGCTTGCTTCGCTGCGGGCATGTGCCGCGTGACGAAGTCTTCCATGCCGCGGTCGTCGGTCACGACGGCGGTCACGGTCGCTTTCTCCGCCGAGGGAATTCGGATCGACGTCCGAGCCCCGGACACGACCGTTTCGCCTCCGTCGGAGCGCTGGACATACCAGTCGACGTGGACGACCCTCCCGTCGGCGTCGGTCGAAGCCGAGGCGTCCAGCGACATCCGGTCTCCGTCGCGCACAACCGCGATTGCGCCTGCGGGCCGCTCATTGTCCGCCCGATCGGCGGCGACCCGGAGCTCTTTACGAGCCTGGGCGTCTCGGGCCTGGCCGCCCTCGGCCCGGGCGTCCCCTGCTTTGGCATCCCGAGCCTTGGAGTTTCCGGCCTTGGCGGAACCCGACGAATCCGACTGGCCGCCAAGGCCTCCCAGGGCGTCCGCCACGGCCTGCGCTGTGGCCGAGTGGCCCGCTTGGGTCGGGTGGAAGCGTCCGTCGTTGAGAATGTCGTGAATCCACGATCCGTTCGATCCGCACAGCTCGTGCCCGCCGAACGCGGAAGCCGTGTCCGCAAACAGGAAGCCGTGGCGCAGCGCGGCGGCCTTGAGGGCGGCGTCAAGCTCGTCGGTCTTCGCCGCCATCCACCGCTGGTCCACTTTTTTCACGCCCTGGCAGCGCCCCGGAATCGGCCCGCCCGTTCCGCCGCCAGAGGGAAAGATATGCGGATAGCCCACTGCCACGACCGTCGCGCTCGGGGCTCGCGAGCGAATGTCCGCCGCGATCGAGTCGTAGCTGCGGACGCCTTCCTTCTTCGTCTTGCCTCGAAGAGCGTCGATGGCGGAGTCGACTGGTCCCGTCACCGCCCGGTCGGTGCTGCACGCGACGAACGGAAGGAGGCTCTTGCCTCCGATGCAGTCGCTGAGAACCTTGCTGAAGCCGGCGTCGTTGCCGCCGATCGCAAACGTCACGAGGCCCGTCGAGGCGTCGAGCCGCGAAAGCTGCGCCGGCTCTCCCCAGGCAGACTTGGCGTTGTAAAAGTCGCCGGTGCGGGCCCCGGAGCAGGCCCCGAAGTCGAGCGTTTTGCCCACCCGGCCGCTCACTCGGTGGGCGTACGCGGAAGACGAGCGGCGGCATCGGTTTCCATTCGCCTCGTCGGTCCCTTCGGCGTACGGAGGAACGCCGTCGCCCGAGGCGTAGGAGTCCCCGAGGGCGACGTATTTCCCGGCGGGGACGGTCGCCGGCGTCGCGCGGGCCGCCGACTCTTCGTGGGAGGCCGACGCCGCATCGCGGGCGACGCCGCCCGGACTGGCCTTTGCCGCCGCGCCCTTCGAGGCCGCGCCTCGGGCCTCAAATGCCAAGGCGAGAGCGCCGGAGGGAGCGGCTCCCTCGCCGGCTTGGCCGGCGTCGGCTTGCGCGCCGATCGCCGAGGCGACGAAGAAGGACGACGCAGCCACGGCGACCTTGAGCCGAGACGGCAAGGCTCCGAACCTCAACGGAGGGGCGCTCCGTCGCGAGGGCAGGCGCCCGAGCCTGAACGGAAAAGCCTCGCGCCGGGGCCGCCGACCGTCGCGCTGAAGCGACGGCCAACCGCGCACAGCCCCGAAAAGACGCCCGCAGATTTCTGCACACTCAGGGCGGCCCGCGCATTTTCGACGAGGAACGTGCAAGCCGCCGGATCTGCGGGCGACGCAGTCATGCCCATCGGCGATGTCGCCGGTTCGATGCGCGATGCGTTCACGGATGCGCGCGAACAGATTCGATGAATGGGATGCGTTGGACACGGCGGACTCCTCAAGCCGTCGGGGACGCTCTTTACCCGGACCTGTCATCCGCCCGGACCGCCGAGCGTCCCCTACCAATCAGTAGTCAACGCTGAAGAGCATCCTCCGCGGGCGCGGCGACGTCAAGGCTTAGTTGCAGTTTTTAGTACCCGTTGCATGCCGCAGCCGCCGAAATGCAATCCCACCCCGTTTTCATCCGTTTTTGCCAGTCGCAACTGGCTTTCGCACCGATCGACCGGCTGAACCGAGG
>NZ_DBHHEV010000140.1:0-3628 GCF_057238965.1 Peptidiphaga sp. | reverse complement strand
TCCTGAAGATGGGCTCGTGGCTTAGGCGAGGCCAGGCGAGCGGCGACGCCCACCAGCTCTTCCTCGAGGGCGGACGCCAGGCGGATTCCTTCTACCGCCAGCGCTGGAGCTACGACAAGGTGGTTCGTTCGACGCACGGCGTCAACTGCACGGGCTCGTGCTCGTGGAAGATCTACGTCAAGGACGGGATCATCACCTGGGAGTCTCAGCAGACCGACTACCCGACCACCGGCCCCGACATGCCCGAGTACGAACCGCGCGGGTGCCCCCGCGGCGCCGCATTCTCCTGGTACGAGTACTCGCCCACGCGCATCAAGTATCCCTACGTCCGCGGGGTGCTGTTGGACATGTACCGCGAGGCCAAAGACCGCCTGGGCGACCCTGTTCTGGCATGGGGCGACGTCGTCGGCGACGCCGTCAAGGCCAAAGCCTACAAATCCGCCCGCGGAACGGGCGGAATGGTGCGCACGACGTGGGAAGAGGCTATGGAGATCGTCGCCGCCTCGTACGTCCACACGATCAAAGAATTCGGTCCGGACCGCATCGCCGGCTTTTCGGTCATCCCCGCGATGTCGATGATCTCCTATGCGGCGGGCTCGCGATTCCACGAGCTCATCGGCGCGACCATGCTCTCCTTCTACGACTGGTACGCGGACCTTCCCCCGGCGAGCCCGCAGATGTTCGGCGATCAGACGGACGTCCCCGAATCCGGCGACTGGTTCAACTCGCAGTACCTCATCATGTGGGGGTCGAACGTCCCGCTAACGCGCACGCCCGACGCCCATTTCATGGCCGAAGCCCGCTACCACGGACAAAAAGTGGTGGTGGTCTCCCCCGATTTCGCCGACAACACGAAGTTCGCCGACGACTGGCTGAGAGTTCAGCCCGGAACCGACGCGGCGCTGGCCATCGCCATGGGGCACGTCATTCTCAAGGAGTTTTTCCTGGCCCGGCGCGAGCAGTACTTCATCGACTACATGAAGCGCTACTCCGACAGCCCGTTCCTCATCCAGCTCGACCACGCGATCGATGCGAGCCCCTCGCACATGGAGACCTATGTTCCGGGCAAGTTCTACACCGCGAATCTTGCGCCCGCCGGAACCACCGTGCGCACCGAGCATAACGACTTCCGCCCGCTCGTCATGGAGGCCGACGGCGCCCTCAAGGATCCGGGCGGCACGCTGGCCGACCATTTCGGCGAAGAAGGCGCCGGTCACTGGAATCTCAAACTCGACGGCGTCGAGCCCGTGATGTCGGTCATGGACACTGACGCCTGGGAGCCCGCCCTCGTCGCGTTGCCGCGATTCGACCTTCCGGCCGAAGAGGGCCAGGGTTCGATCGGAGCCGGCGTCATGTACCGCGGAGTGCCCGCCCGCAGAGTCGGCGGCCGCCTGGTCACGACCGTCTTCGACCTTCTGCTCGCGCAGTACGGCGTGGGGCGCGAGGGGCTGCCGGGCCAGTGGCCTTCCGGCTACGGCGATTCGACCGCCCCCGGCACTCCTGCCTGGCAGGAGGAGCTCACGGGCGTGCCCGCCGGCGCAGCCATCAAGATCGGCCGGGAATTCGCCGTCAACGCCCTCGAATCCGGCGGGCGCTCGATGATCCTCATGGGCGCTGGGACGAATCACTACTTCCATTCCGACACGATCTACCGCACCTTCCTCGCGCTGACGACGATGTGCGGGACCCAGGGCGTCAACGGCGGCGGATGGGCGCACTACGTCGGCCAGGAGAAGGTCCGCCCCATCACCGGCTGGGCGAACTACGCCTTCGCCCTGGACTGGCAGCGCCCCGCGCGGCAGATGATCTCCACCGGGTGGTACTACGTTTCCACCAGTCAGTGGCGTTACGACGGCGCGCAGGTCAAGCTCATGGCGAGCCCGACCGCCGCCGGCGCGCTCAACGGCAAAACCACGGCCGACTGCCTGGTCGAGTCCGCCCAGCGCGGCTGGATGCCGAGCTATCCGACGTTCAACAAATCCCCGCTTGTGTTGGGCAGGGAGGCGAAAGAGGCCGGCCTGGCCCCCGGAGAGTACGTTTCGCGCGAGCTGCGCGAAGGCAGGCTTCGCTTTGCCGTGGAGGACCCTGACGCCGCCGAGAACGTGCCGCGCATCCTCGCCAATTGGCGCACCAACCTGCTGGGTTCGTCCGCCAAGGGAACCGAGTTCTTCCTTCGCCACCTCATCGGCGCCAACAACGACGTCAATGCCGTGGAACTCGAAGAAGATCGGCGTCCGGCCTCGATGACGTGGAGGGAGCCCGTCAACGGCAAGCTCGACCTCATGTGGACGGCCGACTTCCGCAACACCTCGACCACATTGCACTCCGACGTCGTCCTTCCGGCCGCGACCTGGTACGAAAAGCACGACCTGTCGTCGACGGACATGCACCCGTTCATGCACTCGTTCAACGCGGCGGTCGACCCGCCGTGGGAGGCCCGCACCGATTTCGAGACGTTCCAGACCCTCGCCTACCTCGTCTCCAAGATGGCTGCCAGGCATCTGGGAACGCAGATCGACGCGCTGGCCGCGCCGCTCAGCCACGACACCCCGGACGAATTCGCCAATCCCGCCGGGGCGGTCCCGTCCGACAACCCGTGGGTCCCCGGCGTGACAATGCCGAAGATCGTCGGCATAGAACGCGATTACACGCAGATTGGCCATAAGTTCGACACCCTCGGCCCGCTCGTCGAGAAGGCGGGCATGCCGATCAAGGGGCTCCTGCTCACTCCAGACGAAGAGGTCGACTACCTCGGCAGACTGAACGGAACGGCTCCGCAAGACTACGGGCCGGGGGCCGGACGCCCGCTCGTCGACGGCGACGTCAAGGCCGCCGACGCCGTTTTGCGCCTGTCGGGCACGACCAACGGGCGGCTGGCCTACCAGGGATTCAAACGCCTGGAGGCCCGAACGGGAACCGAGATGGCGGACTTGGCTCTCGGCGACGAGGAACGCAGAATCAGCTTCGACGACACCCGGATCCAGCCGCGAAGCGTCATCACCTCGCCCGAGTGGTCGGGCTCCGAGCACGGCGGGCGCCGGTACAGCGCCTTCGTTCAGAACGTCGAACGGAACAAGCCCTGGCACACGCTGACCGGGCGCCCGCAGTTCTACATCGACCACGATTGGATGCAAGAGCTCGGCGAGACGCTGCCGATCTTCCGCCCCCCTTTGGACCTCCACCATTTGTACGGAGACGTCAAACTCGGCGCCACGGGAGTCTCGCCGGAGGGAACGGCCGAAGTCGCGGTGCGCTACCTCACCCCTCACAACAAATGGGCGATCCACTCCCAGTACTTCGACAATCCGCATATGTTGACGTTGGGGCGCGGAGGCCAGGCCATCTGGATGAGCCCCCAGGACGCGGAGAAGATCGGCGTCAAGGACAACGAATGGGTCGAGGCCTACAACCGAAACGGCATCGTTTCGGCCAGGGCGGTCGTCTCCCACCGCATGCCCGAAGGCACCGTGTTCATGCACCACGCCCAAGAGCGAACGATGAACACCCCGCTCAACGAACGCTCGGGCAGGCGAGGCGGAACCCATAATTCGCTGACGCGCATCCTTCTCAAGCCGACCCATCTCATCGGCGGGTACGCCCAGCTTTCCTTCGCATTCAACTACTACGG
>NZ_DBHHEV010000139.1:0-3642 GCF_057238965.1 Peptidiphaga sp. | reverse complement strand
TGGGGCCGTATGAACGCAAGTTCATACGGCCCCACCCCGTCATTACACCTCAGTGGGTTTTCGGCTGGTTCAGACAGCGTCGTCAAGCCCGGTTTCGCGCGCCTCCGAGACAAACTCGGCTCCGCGCGCATTCCGCGCGGGCCTCCACACCACGATTTCCCCGTTCCGCCGGGATTTCTCATCCGGCAGCTGAGAGCGGATGCTTTCGCGTGCGACGACGAACACGCTCCCGTCGCCGCCGACGGCGAAGACCCTGCTCTCGCGGCCGCGCTGACGTTCCAGCTCCTTTTTCTGCTCGGCCACCACTTTTTCCAGCTGGCGGATGTGCTGGCGCAGTTTCTGCTCGCGGTCGCGGGCCAGCATGAGCTTCGCGATTCCGGCGAGGTTGACGCCTTCCTCTTGGGAGAGGCGTTGGATTTCGAGGAGGCGGTCGACGTCGTTCAACGAATACCGCCGCCCGCCCCCTTGAGTCCGCTTGGCTTGGACGAGGCCGAGCCTGTCATACTGGCGCACCGTCTGAGCGTGCATGCCGGCCAATTGCGCCGCCACGGACACGGTGAGAACCGCCGCATCGCGCCCAGCCATCGTCAACTCCTAGCCAAGGTGGCGAACTCCGCGCGAGGGTCTGCGTCGCTCGTGGCGCTCGCGAACTCCTCGACAGCCTTGCGGGCGTCCTCGGAGAGCTTCTTGGGGACTGCAACTTTCAGGCGGGCGTACATGTCGCCGCCCTTGAGGCCCTTGCCGCGGACCCTCAAAAGCTTGTCGGTCGAGGAGCCCTCGGGAACTTTGACGGACACGGCTTTCCCGTCGAGCGTGGGGATCTTCACGGTTGCGCCGAGGGCCGCCTCCGAGAAGGAGACCGGCACGTTGACGTACACGTCTTTGCCCTTGAGCTCGTAGACGGGATGCTTCTCGACGTTGACGGTCACGAGGATGTCTCCGTCGGGCCCGCCGTTGACACCGGCTCCGCCCTTGCCCGGCACGCGGATCTTCTGTCCGTCTGTCACGCCCGCAGGGATCTTGGCCGTGACGGAACGCCCCCTCGCCGTAGTGATCTTCACCGCGGTCCCCGATGCGGCCTGCCGCAAAGGAATCGACACGCTGGTGACCAGATCCTCGCCCCGCGAGGCCCGACGAGACGAACCGAAGCCGAAGCGCGATCCGCCGCCGGAGCCGCCAAACATGCTGAAGATGTCCTCGAAGCCGCCGGAGGATGCGTTCGCCCCTTGAGCATGCTTGCCGAAGGAGCCTCCAGAGCCGCCGAACATCGAAGAAAACATGTCCTCGAAGCCCGCGTCGCCTCCCCCGCCGGCGGTGAAGCGGGCGCCGCCTGCGCCGAAGGCGCGGATTGCGTCGTACTGTTTGCGGTCCTCCTCGTTGGAAAGGACTTGGTAGGCCTCGCCCACCTCCTTGAACCGCTCTTCTGCGGCCGCGTTCCCCGGATTCTTGTCGGGGTGGTACTGGCGGGCAAGTTTGCGGTAGGCCTTCTTGATTTCCTCTGCCGAAGCGTCTTTCGACACTCCCAGAGCCGAATAGAAATCCTTGCCGATCCAATCCTGGTTAGCCATCGCCCTTCACCTCCTTCGTTGTGTGCAACGCGATATTCACTCGGGGGACACCACTGCGACGCGCGCCGGGCGCAGGACCCTCTCGCCGATCCGGTATCCGGGCTGAATGAGCGTCCCTATCGTTTCCTCTTCCGCTTCGGCCGACGTCGAATGCATGAGCGCCTCGTGCATGAGCGGGTCAAAAGCGTCTCCGACCTTTCCATAGCGCTCGACTCCGAAAGAGGTGGCGAGCGTCGACTCGAACTTCTCCGCGATCGCGCCGAACGGGCCGGTCAGATCGCCGTGCTGCCGGGCGAGCTCGACGTCGTCCAGAACCGGGAGCAGCGCCTCGACGACGGAGGCGACTCCCTCCTCGCGGCGCACCGCGCCCTCCGCTTTGGAACGGCGGACGTAGTTCTTGTACTCCTGTTCGAGGTTGTAGAGGTCGGCTCCGCGCCTGGCCACCTGGTCCTCCAGCGAGGAGATCGTCGCCATCGCCTCGGCGAGCGGATCGGTCAGATCGGCCGGGTCAGCCGAAGGCGTCGGCCCCCCCGGGCCGGCCTGCGCCTCTTCAGCCGGGGAGACTCCGTCCGGGCCTCCGTCCTCAGCGGCGGTCGCCTCCGCGCCCGTCTGTCCAACGTCAGGCCCGGCCGGGCGCCCGTCTTGCGGCCCCGGGGCCGGGGCGGACTCGAACTCCGCCCCGGCCTCGTCGAACTCTTGGTTCGTCACTTCTTCTCCTCATCGTCGACGATCTCGGCGTCCACGACTTCTTCGTCACCCGCCTGGGCGCCCGCGGAAGAAGCGTCGGCGGACGAGGCCCCGGCGTCTGCCTGCTGCGAGGCGTACATGGCCTTGCCGATCTCTTGGGACTTCTCGTTGAGCTCGGAGAGGGCGGACGAAACGGCGTCGAGGTCCTCGCCCTTGAGGGCTTCGCGGACCTTCTCGACCGCCTCGCGCACGTCGCTGGCGACGTTGTCCGGAACCTTGTCCGCGTTGTCCTTGAGCAGCTGCTCGATAGAGTAGACCGTCTGCTCGGCCTGATTGCGGACCTCGGCCTCCTCGCGGCGCTTGGCGTCCTCGGCCGCATGCTCTTCGGCTTCCTTGACCATGCGCTCGATCTCTTCCTTGGGAAGGGCCGAGCCGCCGGTGATCGTCATCGACTGCTCCTTGCCCGTCGCCTTGTCGCGAGCCGAGACGTGGACGATGCCGTTGGCGTCGATGTCGAAGGTGACCTCGATCTGCGGAACGCCCCGGGGCGCCGGCGCGATGCCGGTCAGGTCGAAGGTTCCGAGCAGCTTGTTGTCACGCGTGAACTCGCGCTCGCCCTGGAACACCTGAATCGTCACGGACGGCTGGTTGTCCGTCGCGGTGGAGAAGGTCTCGCTGCGCTTGGTCGGGATGGCCGTGTTGCGCTCGATGAGCTTCGTCATGATTCCGCTGGTCCCGCCCAGGCTCGTCTCGATGCCGAGGGAAAGCGGGGTGACGTCGATGAGCAGCACGTCCTTGCGGTCGCCGGAGATGACGCCCGCCTGGAGCGCGGCGCCGACTGCCACGACCTCGTCGGGGTTGACGCCCTTGTTCGGCTCCTTGCCGCCGGTCAGCTCCTTGACGACGTTCGTCACGGCCGGCATGCGGGTCGATCCGCCGACCAGCACGACGTGGTCGATGTCGGAGACCTTGATTCCCGCGTCGCGCACGACGTTGCGGAACGGCTCCTTCGTGCGCTCGAGGAGGTCCTTCGTCATCTCCTCGAACTTCGCCCTGGTGAGCGTCTCATCGACGTGGATGGGGCCCGATTCCGACATCGAGATGTAGGGCAGCGAGACATTGGTCGACGTCGTCGAGGACAGCTCCTTCTTGGCCTTCTCGGCGGCTTCCTTCAAGCGCTGAAGGGCGATCTTGTCCTTGGAAAGGTCGGCGCCGGACGATGCCTTGACCTGCTCGACGAGCCAGTTGACGATCCGCTCGTCCCAGTCGTCGCCGCCGAGCTTGTTGTCGCCGGAGGTGGCGCGCACCTGGATGGTGGAGAATCCGTCGTCGTCCTTGCCCACCTCGAGGAGGGACACGTCGAAGGTGCCGCCGCCGAGGTCGAAGA
>NZ_DBHHEV010000138.1:0-3771 GCF_057238965.1 Peptidiphaga sp. | reverse complement strand
TACTGCCGGATGAGGAGGACCTCCGGTCCGCCGTCGCCCTCCCGAATGGGAAGGACGGCGACGGCGTCGTCGTGCGTGATGTACTCGCGCATCATCTTCGACCCCGTCGAGGCGAGGGCAAGCTCGTCGGTCACGAGGTTGAGGATGTGCCCGCGATAGCGGACGTCTCTTTTCTCAACCTTGACGTGCCGGTCGTCCCTGATGTCGCGCAGTCGCTTCATAGCCGCTCCTTCTTTTTGCGCGGGTCGCTCCGCGGCGTCATTGGGTGTCCCCGTCGGAGGCGCGTCCTTCGACGCGGGGCCCTTCTGCCCCGGCTTCTTCGACGCCGGACTCTTTCGCTCCCCCTCCGGCCAGGCGGAGGGCGTCGCGGTCGAACAGGAAGACGGCGCCCCCTCCGGCGGCGAGGACGACTGCTCCGCCGACGGCGGCCGCGGCGAATGCGCCGACGCCGCCTGTCCCCAACGCGCCGAGGACGAGCCTGACGGCCATGTGGCCGAGGGCCGCGCCGACGGCCGAGGCGGCCCCGACGATGAGCGCCGAACGCGCCATGCCGACCGTCGCCCGCTTCCCGACGGCCCTGCGAATCGCCGCTGTCTGGCCGATCGCGCCGATCGTCATGCCGACCGAGACCGACGCCCCGACCGCGATGAGCGTCTGCCGCCTCCCGTCGATCCCGATCGCGACGCTTGCCCCCAAGGCTGCGCACACGCTCAGCCACGCGAGGGAGTTGACGAGGACGACGGCGCGCGAAGCCTCCACGGCATAGAGCACGCGCGAGCCGTGGTAGATGAGCGCGTACCCGGCCAGGCCGGGGGCCATGGCGAGCATCGCGACGTCCATCCCCTTGGCGGGGCGCAGTATCTCGAAGACGAGGCCGGCGGGCGAGGCCAAGACGGCGAGCAAGGCCACGGTGACGATCCCGACGTCGAGGACCAGCCGGGTCGAACGCGCCGTCAGGGACGTCAGGCCGGGCCTGCCGGGAAGGGCGGCGGCTTCCGAGAGACGCGGGAAGACCGCCGTCGCAATCGGCACGGCCAAAACGGCGTAGGGCACCATGTAGACGGCGTTGGCAAAGGTGTAGACGGAATAGGCGCCGGTGTCTCCGAAGCCGTTGGCCACCACCATGATCGTGACAATCTGCACCTGCTGGGCGAGCAGCCCGCCGAGGCCTGCTCCTATGAGGCCTCGAGCCCGCCTGGCTACCCCGTCGGGGAAGCGGAAGGTCGGCCTGAGCTTGACGATCCTGGCCACGGGAACGATCTGCGGCAGCGCGAAGGCGACCACGCCCATGGTCGTCCCCCATCCCAGCCAGGCCACGGACGCCCCGGTCAGGGCGCCCGGGGAATCCTGTTCGCCGTTTGCCGCCCGGGCGAAAACCGCGAAGACGGCTATCACGGCGACGGAGGAGAGCATCGGCGCGAGGGCCGGAAGCAGGAAGCGCTTGTGGGCTTGGAGAATGCCGGTGAGCACCACGGAGAGGCCGTAAAGGGGAACCTGCAAGGCGAAGGCCCGCAAAAGCGTCGCGGCCAGGGCAAGCTCTTCGGGCGACTTGTGCGCGCCCAGAAGGGCGCGCATGATCGGCTCGGCTGCGAGCGCAACGACGCCCGCGATGGGCAGGCCGACGGCCAGAATCCATGTGACGAGCGCCGAGGCCGTGCGTTCGAGCTCGTCCTTCATCCCCTTCGCCAGGAAACCCGAGACAAGCGGGATGACGGCCCCGGCGAGCGCCCCTCCCGCCGCTATTTCGAACAGGACGTTCGGGACGGTGTTGGCCGTCGAATAGGCCTCCCCGGAGGCGGTGTCCCCCAATGCCCCGTTCTGCGCCCAGGTTCTGACGAATCCCACGAGGCGCGAGAGCAGCGTGAGAACGGCTATCGAGCCGGCCGCCCCCGCAACCGAGGCGCCGATCTTCTTCATGACGCTTCCGACGTCGTGGGTGTGCCGCGGTTTGCCGACGTCATGGCGCTAGCGAGTTTCACCGGCGCCCGAGCCGATCCGCCCAAGCCAAAATAGGCGTCTCCTCTATCACTTTGGAGAAGGAGAGCTTCTCGCTCGCGAGAGTGAGGGCCACAACGCCGGACAGGCAGGACCACCGCGCGAAGGCGCCGGGGGCCAGAGCGAGCGAGTACCCGAGGGCGGCGCCGATCGCGTTGGCGCCGAGGTCCCCGAGCATTGTCTTTCCCTGGAGGTCGCCGCGCATGCAGACGGCCGACACCGCGACGATTCCGTCTCGAAGGCCCGCCGCGCCGGGCCCGGACGCGCCCGCGGCGATCGACGCGGCAGCGCTCGCTTTGAGGGCGCGTCCGGGCCGAAGGTCCAGGAGGTTGACGATGTTGGCCGTTCCGGCGATGAGCGCGGACTGGTTGGCCCAAGCCGCGGCCCGCCGCAGGCGCCCGCCGCGCCGCGGGATGGCCAGGGCGCCGAGGCCGGCGCCGGCGCCGATAAGCCCGATCTTGAGGGCCCCCGACGTCGCCTTCCCTTCGCGCAGGGCGCCGATATGGCCTTTGAATCCTTTGCCCTTGGCGGGAAAGCGATCCTCGAAATGGTCGTCGACGGCTCCGGCGGCCGCCGCCGCGCCCACGGCGATTCCCGCGCCCGTCCGGATTCCGGCGGGAAGCGCGGCCGAGGCAAGGCCGAGGCCCGCGGCGGCGGCCAGGCCTTCCGTCAGACTGACCGGCGTTCCCGCGTAAGACGTGCGGTTCCACGAAGAGAAAGCCGAGGGGAAGCGTTTGGCCGCCCCGACGGCGGCGCCCGCCCCCGCAGCCGCGAGGCCGCCGGCGAGGGCCGCAACACGAATGCGCATGTCGATCATCCTTCTTCCGAGGTGGGTCCAGGGGCCGGCTGAGGCGTCTGGGCCGGCGTCGCCGGGGCGTCGACGCGCGTTCCTATGACCGCTTGGGCGCCGTCGCCTTGGCCGAGCTGAACGTGCGAGCCTTTGATCTCGGAGGCCACGGCGATGGCCACGTTGATTCTCCCAGCCACGGTGTCAAGCGAATCGACCGTCGATCCGGCGCCCTTGGCTTCGCGCACCTTGGCGAGCAAACTGGTCGAGGAGGTTCCCTCTCCCGCCGTGACGGTCGGCCCCTTCGAGGAAAAGGTCTTCACCATCTTGACGTAGCCGTTGGAAACGCTCTTCGTCTCGGCGGCGGGCGTGGCGGCGGATTTGTCGATCTCCATTTTCTTCGGCGTCACCACGACGACCGCCTGAACGCCGCCTTCCACGTCTCCCTGGATCTGGATCATCTGGTTGTCTTTCGCCGTGAGGGCGTCTCTGACCACGGTCATATTGGGGTCGGCCGCCCCCATGAACAGCAGTCGGCTGACGCCCGAGGCGATGACGACGTGCGAGTCTGCGTCGTCTTTCTCGCCCACGTACTGGGCGAGGGAACGCGCAAGAGTGTTGCGGTAGGGGTTGGCCGAGGAGGCCGCGTAGGCGTCGGCGAGCGTGACCGTCGCGGTGACTGTGGCGCCGGCTTTGGAAACCTTGTCTTCGGCGGCCTTGAGCTCGGATTCCTCGACGCCCGGGAGGGCGACGATTGCGACCCTGCGGTCTTTGAGGGTTCCGCCGACGAGCTGCGTTCCCGCCGAATCGAGCTGTTTTTCGTTCTCGGAAAGCGCGTTGTTGGCGGCGTCGGCCTCTGTCCTCGCTTCGTCGCGGGATTTCCTCAGCGACTCCACCTGAGACGAGAGCGTCGTCCCGATCGAATTCTGGAGCGGACCCGCGCCCAAGATGACGCCGATCGCAAGCGCCATGAAAACCGAGACAAGCGA
>NZ_DBHHEV010000137.1:837-3849 GCF_057238965.1 Peptidiphaga sp. | reverse complement strand
TCCTCGCGCGAGCACGCGGTGTGGGCGCTCAAGGACTACGGCTTCCGCGCCGTCTTCGCCCCGAAGTTCGCCGACATCTTCCGCGGCAACGCAGGCAAGTAGGGGCTCGTTGCCGGGGTGGTGGCGCAAGGGGACGTCGAGCAGCTGTGGAAGATCCTCGAGGTCAACCCGGGCGCGGAGATCACGGTGGACCTCGAGAGCCGAACGATCCACGCCGAGGGCTTCGCCTGCCGCTTCGACCTCGACGACTACACGCGGTGGCGGCTCATGGAGGGGCTCGACGACGTCGGAATCACCCTCCAGAACGAAGGGGCCATCGAGGCCTATGAGGCTTCTCGGCCTTCCTTCAAGCCGAAGACGCTGCCCAAGAAGCACCTGCCGGAGGCCGCAGTGGTCTCGGCGCGGCCGGTGGGCCGGGACGTCCCGATCGCCTGACGCCGTCGCGGCAGGCTGCGCCGTCGGCTAGAGCTTCGCGAACGGCGCAGGCCCTTGCGGCGCACAAGCATGCGGGCGGATTCACACTCGGCGAATCCACCTCGCGCCCATAAGCGGCTATTCTTGAATGCGCGGATTGCGAGCCGATCCAGTACACGCACACTTTATCGGCGGCCGTCGACATTGGAGGACGCATATGGTCAGCAAGATTCGCGTGCTGGGAGGCACGCCACTTCGCGGTGAGGTCACCGTGCGCGGAGCGAAGAACCTGGTCCCGAAGGCGATGGTGGCCGCCTTGCTCTCTGCGGAGCAGTCCAAGCTCCGCAACGTGCCTTTGATTCGCGACGTCGACGTCGTCTCGGATCTGCTGCGCATGCACGGGGCGACCGTCGACTACGACCAAGAGGCCGGCGTCCTGGGAATAACCCCCGGCTCGATCAACCTGCCCGAGGATCCGGTGGAGATGGACACGCTCGCGGGCTCTTCGCGCATTCCCATCCTTTTCGCCGGGCCTTTGCTGCACAACCTCGGAGAGGCGTTCATTCCCGACCTCGGCGGCTGCCACATCGGATCTCGGCCCGTGAACTTCCACCTCAGAGTGCTCGAGGATTTCGGAGCCCGCAGGATCCAAGAGGCTGCGGGCATGCACCTCATAGCGGAAAAGCCGCTCAAGGCCAAGCCCGTGCACCTGCCGTACCCCTCCGTCGGGGCGACGGAGCAGACCCTTTTGACGGCGGTCATGGCCCAAGGCATCACCGAGCTGACAAATGCCGCCGTCGAGCCGGAGATCATGGACCTTATCGCCATCTTGCAGAAGATGGGCGCGATCATCTCCGTGGACACGGACCGCACGATTCGCATCGAGGGGGTCGACAAACTGCGCGGATACTCGCACACCGCGCTTCCCGACCGGATCGAGGCGGGCTCGTGGGCGTGCGCCGCGCTGGCCACCGGGGGCGACGTTTTCGTCAGAGGGGCCGAGCAGCAGTCGATGACGAGCTTCCTCAACGTCTTCCGCAAGGTCGGCGGAGAGTTCGACGTGCAAGACGAGGGCATCCGATTCTGGCATCCCGGCGGCGAATTGCGCTCTATGGCGCTTCAGACCGACGTGCATCCGGGATTCATGACCGATTGGCAGCAGCCCCTGGTCGTCGCCCTGACGCAGGCCACGGGCATTTCCATCGTCCACGAAACCGTGTACGAGGAGCGCTTCGGCTTCACGGAGGCGCTCAACGAAATGGGCGCCTCCATCCAGACGTACAGGGAGTGCCTCGGAGGGCTGCCGTGCCGATTCGGGCAGCGCAACTTCTATCATTCGGCGGTCATTCAGGGGCCGACGAAGCTGCGGGCCGCCGACATCGACGTTCCCGATCTGCGCGGCGGCTTTTCCCACCTCATCGCCGCGCTCGCCGCCGAAGGCGAGTCGGTCGTCTCGGGAATCGACATCATCGATCGCGGCTACGAGCATTTCATGCAAAAGCTGAGAGCGCTCGGCGCCAACGTCGTGAAGGAGGGCTGATGGCGGAGGCGATGCCTCTGCTGACACGGCTGCTCGCGCGGCCGGCGCTCGTCCTGGCCGGCGCGCTCCAGAGAACGAGGATCGCGGGCGCCGAGCGGATTCCGCCCTCGGGCCCGCTCTTGGTGGCCGCCAACCACACGTTTCACCTTGACTGGCTCACCATGGCGATCGTCGTCTGTTCACGGTTCCGGTTCTGGGATGGATCATGCGCAAAACCGGGCAGATTCCCATCTATCGCTCCGACGCCGCCTCCGCGCCGAAAGACGGCGGCAGCCCGGCCTCTTCCATGGGAGCAATGGCTCGGGCCCTGGCCGAGGGCAAGAGCGTCGTCATCTTCCCAGAGTCGACGTTCACCCGCGACCCGTCGGGCTGGCCGATGAAGGCGCGAACCGGTGTGGCGCGACTGGCCTTGGCGAACCCCGACGTCGCCGTGGTCCCCGTCGCCCATTGGGGAAACGAGGGCCTCATCGACCCGTGGACGGGCAAAGTTTCCTGGCGAAAATTCGGGCGTCGGCGCACGACGTGCGACGTGCGCGTCGGCGAGCCCGTCGATCTTTCGGCATACCGCGGACGCGACGTCACGCACGAGCTTCTGACGGAGGCGACGGAGAAGGTCATGGCGGCCGTCACGGACGAGCTGAAGGCCATTCGCGCCGCCGACGTCGCCGCCGGCGACGGGCCCCGCGAACGCCGATGGGACCGGGCGATCGACGGCGACCCCTACGAAAAGGGCGTGCTCGCGCGCCACGCGGAGATCGCGGAACGCCAGCGGCGCCGAGCGCGGAGGCAAGCCGAGCGGCGGAAAGGCGAACGGAGAGGAAGGCTCGGCTTGAAGGGCTTGATGAAAGAAAGGCTCAGCCTTTCTTCACGTCGATGACGAGCCGCGACGGGTCCTTGAGCACCTGGATCCGATAGGAGCCCTTGGCGGACAGGCCGATGAGGACCATGTGCTGCCCCTCGAAGGGATACTGGACGGAGACGCCCTTGACGGTCGAAAGTCCGGCGAGCGACCCGGGGTGGAGGGTCGGCGGAAGGGTGGCGACGTCGCTTGGCTCGCG
>NZ_DBHHEV010000137.1:0-827 GCF_057238965.1 Peptidiphaga sp. | reverse complement strand
CTGCAAGAAAACGTCGCCCTTGACGTTGATTCGCTCGCCTTTCTCGTCGATGGGGTCGCTCGTCCACGTCGTCTTCCACGTCAAATCTGCGGCGCCGCCAGTGTACTGAACGACTACCCTCTCATACCCCGGGTGCGATCCGACCCTCGACGAGCTCGGGAAGGCGTGGCCGGCGTCCGTGGGGAAGCCGTCGGACTGTGACCCCTCGGCGAGCCAGTCCGTCGGGGCGACGGGCGAGGCCGACTTTCGCGGGGCGGAGGAGGACGACCCGGCAGACGGGCCAGGCGTGGGAGCCGCGGACGTTGGGTTCGACGATCGCGAGGCGCCCGAGGCCTGCGCAGAGGCAACCGCGCCCGGATTCGCCTTCGGCTTGCCGCCTCCGGCTTCCTCCGAGGCCGACGAGCACGCCGAACCCGCGAGGAGGAGGGCGGCGCAGGCGGCGCTGAGACGAGTTTTCATAGATGTACCTCCTTGAGTGCGGCGTCGAGGTCCCTCCATAGATCCTCGACGTCCTCGATGCCGACGCTCACGCGCAGCAGGTCCTCCGGAACGGTTGCGGCTTCCGTGGGAAAGCGGCGGCGTCGCTCGAAGCTAGACTCTACCCCGCCGAGCGAGGTCGCGGGCAACCATATCCGGACGAAGTGCCCGAGCTCCTCGGCGGCCCGCACCCCGCCGACGGGTCTCATCGTGAGGACGCCGCCGAAACAGGACATGAGCCGCTTGGCGCGCTCGTGCTGCGGATGGGAGGGAAGCGACGGGTGGCGGACCTCGGCGACGAGGGGGTGTTCCTCCAGCCGGCGGGCGAGCTCGGCGGCGTTCGCCCAGAT
>NZ_DBHHEV010000136.1:0-3939 GCF_057238965.1 Peptidiphaga sp. | reverse complement strand
ATCTCGCGGACAGGGAGCGCGGGCCGGTGTGGGAGGAGGTCATCCTCACCCTGCCCGAACACTGCCGGCTCATCGGCCTGTCGGCCACCGTCCCGAACACGGGGGAGCTCGCGGGATGGCTGCGCTCCGTGCGCGGGAGGACCGAGCTTGTGCACAGCACGGTCAGGCCGGTTCCCCTCCGGCAGGAGGTCGCCGTGGGACGGAAGGTCTTTCGGCTTTTCGGCAAGGACGGCGGCCCGCTCGGCGCGCTCGTCTCGGCGATCGCGAAGCTGCCGCCGGACGGGCGCGGACGCGTTTCGGACCGGGACCGCCGGAGGATCATCGACCTTTTGTCCGAGCGCGACATGCTTCCGGCCATCGAGTTCATCTTCTCCCGCAAAGGCTGCGACAAGGCGGTCGAAGCCCTTCTCCAACGGGACATTGCGCTCACGGGAAGGAAAGAACGGGCCGAGGCGGCGGCCAGGATCGCCGAGGTGCGCGCGACCCTGAGCGAATCCGACTGCCGCGCCGTCGGATTCGACGCCGCCGCGCGCGCACTCGTTCGCGGATACGGCGCCCACCACGCGGGCGTCTATCCGGCGATCAAGGAGCTGACGGAGAAGCTGATGGAGGACGGCCTGCTGCGGATCGTCTACGCGACCGGCACCCTTGCCCTGGGAATCGACATGCCGGTGCGCACCGTCGTCGTCGAATCGCTGCAGCGGTGGGACGGGGAGGGGTTCATCGACCTGAGCGCCACGGAGTACACGCAGCTCATCGGGCGCGCGGGCCGCAGGGGAAAAGACACGGTCGGCCACGCGGTCGTCCTCGCCGGGCCCGACCTCGACCCCTATATTTTGGCCGACCTCGGGTCGGGCAAAGTGGAAGCCCTCCTCTCGGCCTTTGTTCCCTCGTACAACACGGTGGTCAACCTCTTGGCCAGAATGCCCTACGAGCAGGCACGGGCGATGATGGGGCGCAGTTTCGCGCAGTATCAACGAAACGCCGACCTCGCCAAGCTCGAGGCTCGCCTGGTGCGGATTCGCCGAAGGATCTCCTCCGAGGAGGCGCGGCTGCACTGCGACGCGGGCGACGTCGTCGAATACGTGCGTGCGCGCGCGGCCTCCGGCAGGGCTGCCAAGTCCGTGCGCAAGGCCGCCAAAAGGGAGTATCGCGAGAGGATTTCGCGCTCTTTCGCTCAGGCGAAGAACGGACGCCTCTACGCCGTGCACAGGGACGGCGACGTCGATTACGTGCTCGTCCTGTCGGCCGACCGCGGCAAGCTGCGCGTCATCGACTGGTACGGGGAGATTTCCTGGCTGCACGAGGCGGACCTCGGCTCGGAGCTGCGCGACGTCGGATCCGTGAGCCTGCCCGTGGGGCGGCGCCTCAAAGACCGGTCGACGCGGGAAGACCTCGCCGACGCCATCGTCGAGCAGGTCGAGGAGCGCACCGAACTGGGCGTGGACCGCGACCTTCTCGGATCGTGGTCCCGATTCGCCGTCGGCCCCGACGCGGACCTGGCCAAGCACCCGTGCTCGGCGTGCCCCGACCTGGCAGCCCACCTCGAAGAAGCGGAAACGCTCCTGTCGCTCGACGCCCGAGCCGCCGAAATCGAGAAGACGTCGGCGGGCTTCACCGACTCCGTCGGACGCGAATTCGACGCGACGGCCGCGGCGCTTGTCGACGTCGGCGTGCTTCAAAACCGCGGCGGGGCGATCGAGCCGGGGCCCGGCGCCCCGACGCTGCGCAGGCTTCACCGGGAGGACGACCTTTTGGCCTACACGTGTCTCTCGGCGCTCGCCGCGGGCCTGACGCCCTCGGAATTCGCCGGGTGGGCGTCGATGTTCCTCACCGACGACAGGCTTGGAACTGGCCAGCCGCGCTCGCCCGTGCTCGCGAAGCTGGCCAGGCAGGCCGTCGGCGAAGCCGAGTTCCTCCGCTCCGTCGAGGACAGGCACGGAATCGCCAGAACCCGCGACGTCACCCCCGGATGCGCGGACGTCTTCGCCGCCTGGGCCTCGGGCGCGAGCCTCGACGAGTGCCTGCGCACCTCCAGGATGGCCGCGGGCGACTTCATCGCGGCGGCCCGCAGGCTCATCGATCTGCTGGGGCAGTTCGCCGTCGCCGGGGAAGGCACGTGGATCGCCGACGTCGCCGGCCTCGCCCGCTCGCGCGTGCGCAGAAGCGAGGTCGTCGCATGAGCGGGCGGCTCGCGCCCCTCGGCCCGGCTGCGCTGTCCGTCGGCGCGGGCGTGTGCCTGTGGGCCTCCTTTGCCCCCCTGCATCTGTGGCCGTCGGCCGTCCTCGGCGTCGCCCTTCTCATCGCGGCGCTGCGCGGACGAGGCTTTCGCGCCAGTTTCGCCTGCGGTTTCGCGACGGGGGCGGTTTTCTTCGGCCTGCTGTGCGATTGGGCCACCGAAGCCGCGGGAACGTGGATCGCCAGAGTGGGGCTCGGGGGAGTGCTCGCCCTTTACATCGCGGTTCTGGCGCTCGTCTGGCAGGCGTTCCTGCGGGCGTGGGGCGGTTGCGCGCAAGCGACGCCGGGCGCGAGGAAGGCGCAGGATCCCAAGGATCCTGCGGGCAAGGCCGGAGCTGCCGCAAACAAGGCGTGCGCTTGGAAGCTCGTGCCTGCTCTCGCCGTTGCGTGGGTCGCCGTCGAAGACCTCCAGGGCACGTGGCCCGAGGGCGGAATGCCGTGGGGCAAGCTCGCATTCGGGCAGGTCGAAGGCCCGCTCGTGCGCCTGGCGCCCTACGGCTCGACGGAGCTCGTCAGCTTCGCCGTCGTCGCGCTGGGAGCCTCTCTCGCATACGCCGCACAGAACGTGAGGGCCCGCCCGCGCCGTGCATTCGCCGCCGCCGTCGGCGTCTGCGCCGCGCTTGCCGCGACGACGGCCATTCCGCTGGGCGGCCCGCCCGTAAGCAGCGTGAAGGTCGGCTTTGTCCAGGGGAACGTCTCCAGGGACAAATCGCTGACGGGCTATGCGCGGGCTGTCTCCGTCACCGAGCGGCTGGCGAAGCAGACGAGGAAGATCGAGGGGGAGGGCGCGGAACTCGTTCTGTGGCCGGAGAGCTCGTCCGACCTCGATCCGGAGACGACGCCGGAAGCCCGCGGCGTGATCGAAGGGGCGTTGTCGCGACTCGGCGTCCCGCTTGTGCTCGGCATCCAGCGTTACCCGGAAGACTACCGCTACAACGAGTACACGCTGTGGCTTCCCGGAAAGGGGCTGACCGCCAGGTATACGAAGCTGCATCCCGTGCCTTTTGGCGAATACATACCCGCGCGCGGATTCTTCCGGCTGTTCACGAAGGCCGTCGACCGGGTTTCAACGGACATGCGCGCGGGGAAGGGGTCTGCGGTTCTCGACGTGCCGCTGCGAGGACGGCGCGTGCGCATCGCCGCGCCGATTTGCTTCGAGGTCGCCTACAACGAGATCGTCTCCGAATCCGTTCGCAAGGGCGCGAGCCTCCTCACGGTTCCCACGAACAATGCGTCTTTCGGCGATTCCGCCGAATCGCGCCAGCAATTCGACATGACGCGCTTCAGGGCCGTCGAAACCAGGCGCACAGCGATACAGGTATCGACCATGGGGGTTTCCGGGGTCGTCGACGCCGACGGAACGGTGCGCGAAAAAACCGGCATGTGGAAAGCGGACGCCCGGGTGGCCAGCGTCGGCCTCCACACCCACGTGACGCCAGCCGTCCGGTGGGGCGGCCCGATGCGCCTGGCGTGGAACCTCGCCGCGGGGGCGACGACGGCGTTAGCATTGTGGCGGATGCGACGCTTGCCTCAACGACGGCGGCTCGGCCGACGCCGCCGCCCAAACTTGAGCGACGGGGCTCAAGGCTCGAACGAGCCTGCGCCGGACTCGAACGGACAGCCCTTTCCGAGCGAGAGCCGGACCGAAAGCATCGGCATTGAAAACGTACGCAACGAGGACAACAACAAGGAGAAACGATG
>NZ_DBHHEV010000135.1:0-4006 GCF_057238965.1 Peptidiphaga sp. | reverse complement strand
GGCCCGGGTGAGCTCCTGGGACTTGTAGTTCACGGTCGAGACCTTGTCGAGGGAGTCGATGTACGACGTCGACGGATCCCATCCGAACCTGGCGACGAACGCCTGGCGGTCGTCGTCGTTCTTCGCGAGCTGCCAGATGTTGAAGCCGGACCACAGCACCTTGGCGTCGCCGGTGAGGACATCCTCGATGAAGGCGCGCGGGAGCGGCTCGTCGTAGTTCGATCCGACGTACATGACCGCCGTGTAGCGGCCCGCCAGGCCGGACGTGTACTCCGAGACGGGAAGGGCGGTCACGCTGCCTTCGTGGCTGGCGAGCATCCCGGTCCCCAGCGCGTAGTATTCGCCGAGCTGCTTGTACTCACCGTGGGTGTCGTAGAGAACGAGAGCCTTGGCGGAGGCGTTCTTGTTCCCCCACACCTTGGCGGAAGCGGGAACGGCCGGCACCTTGCGGGCAAGCTTGCGCTTGGCCGGCTGCTGGGCCTTCTTGGCGACGGCCTGCGGCGACTCCTTGAGGTTGACCGTCGCGCCGGAGTCGAGCGACAGCGGAAGCGCCCGCTTCTTGGCGGCCACGGGCTCGGGCACGCTGGGAACGGGATTGTCGCCCGTCACCGAGGCTGAGCCGTCGCCGCCGTCCTTCGCGGCCTTCGCAGCGGCAGGGGTCTGCTTTCCTCCGCCGACCCCCAAGAGGCTGGCGGGAGCGGAAGGCGATCCGTCCGGGTCGTCGGCATAGGCCGGGCCCAAGACGAACATGGACGACCCAATGCCCATCGCCACAAGCGCGGCGCTCAACCGCCGCTTCCGTAAGCCGCGCGAAGCGGATGTGACTTTGATTTGCATAGTTTGTTTCCCTTTCAGCGCACCCACCGGTGAGGGAGGGCGTCGTGGATTGTCAACGTCGTCCGAACGGCTGAACCGAGACCGTCCGGCCGACGGCCTATTGCCGAGCCGGGTCGAAGTCGGCGACGGCCTCTCCCCGCCCGAACAGCTCCGCGGTCGCGGCGAGAACGCGCTGGCAGGCGCGCCCGTCGCCGTAGGGGTTGACCGCGTGCGCCATGGCGGCGTAGGCGTCGGCGTCGTCGAGAAGACGAGAGGCTTCGGCAACAATTCGGTCGGAATCGGTTCCGACGAGTCGGGCGACGCCGAATTCGACCGCTTCGGGCCGTTCGGTGTTCTCCCGCAAAACTAGGACGGGCTTGGAAAGCGCGGGCGCCTCCTCCTGGACTCCGCCCGAATCCGTGAGGACGATGTCCGCCCTGTTCATCACCGTGCAGAATGCTCCGTAGGCAAGGGGCTCGGTGACGATGACATTCGGCAGCACGCTCACGTGAGGCAAGAGGGCCTCGCGCACCTTCGGGTTGCGATGGACGGGAAGGGCGAAGACGACGTCGGGGTGCTCCCGGGCCAAGCGCGCCACGGCCTCCCCTATGCGCTCCATCGGCGCACCCCATGATTCGCGGCGATGGGCCGTCACCAGCACAAGCCTGCGCGAGGGGTCGGAGACGACGGCGTCGAGAGCCGCGTCCCCGCTGGGAACATACCGTTTGACGGCGTCGAGCAGGGCGTCGATGACAGTGTTTCCAGTCACATGTATGGTCTCGGAAGCGAAGTCTTCCCGAAGGAGGTTCTCCTTGCTCGCGGGCGTGGGCGGAAGGTGAAGGGCCGTAAGCTGGCCGATGAGCCGTCGGTTTCCCTCCTCCGGGAAAGGGGACCATATGTCTCCCGTGCGAAGGCCCGCCTCGACGTGGACGACGGGAAGCTCGTGGTAGAAGCCCGCCAGCGCGGCGGCGAAGGCCGAGGTCGTGTCGCCTTGGACGAAGACTGCGTCCGGCTTGCGATCCTCGATGGCGCGGCCCACTCCTTCGAGAGTGCGCGTGGTCACCTGCGTGAGCGTCTGGCCGGGGCTGTGGATGTCCAGATCGATGTCGGCGGCAATGCCGAAGAAAGTGTTGACCTGGTCGAGCATTTCCCTATGCTGACCCGTCACCGCGACGATCGGGCGGAAGCGCGCGTCGTGGTTGAGGGCGTGGACGAGCGGGGCCATCTTGATGGCCTCGGGGCGCGTTCCGTAGACGAGCATGACGTCGATGGGTTCGGCAGAAGAATTGGTCATGGTTGTGTTGCCCTTTCAGGCTTTACGATCCTTTGGCAATATTTGTGAAGGTGACTGCGGCGTCTTCCGTGTAGAGGGCGACGCTTCCCGAAGGGTAGGGCCTCTCGGAGTCGGTGACGTCCGCCAGGTGCTCGCCGTCCACCGAAACCGCGAACTGGGCCGGCCCCTTCTGCTCGACGGTCACTTTGTAGCTCCCTCCGACGGGGAACTTTCGCGCGTCCCCGCTGGCAAGGAACCGTTGGCTCCCCTTGTAGGCCGGGTCCTGCTTGGATATCTCCCATCCGTTGGGCTTGAGGACGACGGCGTAGAAGTGGCTCGGGTCCTGGTACCGGAAAAGGAACCAGCCGACCTCCCACGGGTTGGGCTTGCCTTTGCGAACTTGAGACGTAGTCTTGACGGTCGCGCCGACGGTACCCGACCCACCCGCCTCGGCCACCACAAGCGCAGCATGGGTGTCCTTCTTCTGCGCGGCCGACGTCGGGTGGAGGTTGACGGCGCCCCCGTCGCACACAACCTCTCCGTAGCCAGTGTAGACGACTTTCCAGCCGCCGCATTCCTCCCCGCTGCGGAAGAACAGAATCCCCGCCAGAACGAGGCCGGCGCCCATGAGCAGCCCGAGGAAAAAGACGACCGGGCGGCGGCGTGCCCTTCCGCCGCGCACAACCGGGGCGGAAGGGTCTGCCTGGCTCCCGAGGGCGGCCGAGGGGTCGTTTCCGGCGACGTCGCCCCGCCCCCGCCCTTCGACCGGCGGCCGGGGGCTCGCCTTCTCGGCTCGAACGCGGGCATTGGCCACGTTCGCTCCGAGCGAGGGAACGGGTGCGTTGACGGGGAAGCTCCGGACCCCGGCCTCCTGGGCCGAGCCGGCTTGCGAGGAGCCGACTCGGCCCGCGGAGGCCGAAGCCTCGGCGTCGGCCTGCCCGTTCGTCTCCGTTTCCGCCGCTTCCGAACCTTGTTGAGTCAGGAAGAGGTCGTTGAGAATCGCCGGGCTGAGGGACCAAGCCCTCGAGGCCTTCTTAGAGTTGTCTTTGGGTTGTTTCACGTGACCTGCCCAACCGCCACAGCCGGAGCGGCGGCATCTTGAGGCTCCTCAGCCTCGCGTGCAGTCTTCGCCCAATTCGTACGATTGGACACGGCTCTGCCCACAGCCCACCAACCGGGAATGTAGCCGAGCATGCCGTAGAAAACGAATATATGCGAGCACCCAATCGCCTTGAAAATTGAAAATTTATTTACCCGCTCAATACGCCAATATATGTATCCATACGCTTGAGCAGGACCAAAGGCGAGAACGTAGGCGAGTATGAGCCACTCCCAATGCTGCGGCACCCCCTGGATCGCCCAGTAAATCGACATTCCCAGGGCGATGATGAAGGAGACGGTCAAAAGGGACGCCGTCAGAACCAGATAGGGTGTGAGAATTTGGAAGAGGGTGTCGGTGCGCGCCCGCCCGCGATGTCCGCGAACGACGGACTTGTACAGCGACATGGCCTGCAGGTTTCCCTGGAACCACCGGGTCCTCTGGCGCATGAGGCGCCCGAGGTGCGTGACGCCCTGCTGGTGGACGGCCGCCTCCCGGCAGAATTCATTGACCCACCCGCTGGCGTTGAGCCGGATTCCAAGGTCGAAGTCTTCGGTGAGCGACTCCGACCACGGGTTCGGCCCGAGGGCGTCGAGCGCGGAAAGCCTGACGAACTGGCCGTTTCCGCCCATTCCGACGCTTCCGAGGTGGCGCCGCCCCCTCTGGAAGACCTCGATGAAGATGACGAACTCCATGTCCTGCATCCTCGCCAGAAGCGAGCGCCTGCGGTTGTTGATCCGCACGCCCATCTGGACGGCGCCCACCTCCGGGTCGGCGAAGGAAATCCTGGCTTCGGTGATGGCATGGGGGTCGAGCCG
>NZ_DBHHEV010000134.1:0-4025 GCF_057238965.1 Peptidiphaga sp. | reverse complement strand
TGCACTCCCTCGTACATACTCCCAGCCGTTGCCTCCGCCTAACCGCTCCTGAACGCAGACCCGCAGCTGCCGCCGCAGGCCACATCGCCATATACTCCCGTCACCGCATGCCGTCACGCTCGAAGCGAATGACACCCATCGCCTACAGCGCGAATTTAATCCAGGACAGGGTGCGCTACGCCTATGCAGTCGAAGCGCACCCTGGGCATACCCTGGGACATAGGCCGCGAATCGCTCTATCCTGCCCGCGCGACATGCGCAAGCACATCTTCATCCGCTCACAGGAAAAAGACGGCCAACTCGTCTAGATCGTCAATACTCCTGTGCGAAAACCGATCTCACCGGCGCCGCAAGTCTCCTGTGCACAAGTCTCCTGCGCGAAAACCGATCCCACCGGCGCCGCAAGTCTCCTGTACGCAAGTCTCCTGTGCGAAACCGATCTCACCGGCGCTGCAAGTTTCCTGTGTGGAAACCTGCCTTCCCTATGCAAAAGCTGACCCTTTTGCCGCTACAAACCGGCGCCGCAGCGCACTATAATTGAAGGCAACGCCAACGGTGAGGGGAACCTATTCAGGCGACGCTAGTCCGGCATCGCCCCGTTCAGGGGCCTATCGACCTCGGCCCGAGGTCGGAATCCGACGACGCATACGACAACACGGACGGCACGCGAGGAGAACTCATGACGAACCCTTGGAATCTATACGACAGTCTCATAGACGAGATCCCCGGCCACATCACTGTCGCAGCGGCCTACACCGGCACGAAGTGGTGCCGCGTGACCTCCTCCGAGAGGGGCGCAGGAATGGCCTTCGCCATGCCCGTGCGCACCCGCCCCGCCTCCTACGGCGAGGACGACTTGGCGGGGCTCCCCCTGCGCGAGGTCGCAGCTCTGGCCAAAAGTTGGAACTTGGCCGAGGCCGGCCTGGGCATGGCCGCCGTCAACGCGTACCATTCGCTGCCCAAGCGCGCCTTCGGCAACGGCTTCTCCCCCTGCCACGAGAACAACTGGGCACGTGCCTTCCACCCGTACCGCGAGGTCATCGCGGGGAAAAAGGTCGCGGTGATCGGGCACTTCCCCTTCGCCGCATCGGCGCTCGCCGACGCCGCCGAGCTTTTCATCCTCGAGCGCAACCCCGTGGAGGGCGACTACCCGGACTCTGCGGCCGAGTACCTGCTGCCCGGCTGCGACTACGTCTTCATCACCGGCTCGTCCTTCGTCAACAAGACGATTCCGCGCCTGCTGGAGCTCTCGCGCGACGCCGTGACGGTCATGATCGGCCCGTCGACGCCGGCCTCGCCAATCCTGTTCGACTTCGGCGTCGACATCATCACGGCCTTCGCAAGCGACCAGCCCGGAATGCTCGACGAAAGCCTCCAAGGCAAACTCCTAGGCGGCATGTACGAAGCGGGAATGCGCGTCGAAAAGGCCCGGCCATAGGGCGCAACGGCGGCTGGCCTGGGGCACCGGTTGCGATGCCGGAAGCCTCAGGCTGAACGACGCCGCGGACCAGGTTTAACGTCCGGATAGTGGGATGCGCGGCAGGCACGAGCGGGCCCCGGTTAGCATCGGTCTATGGATGTGGGCGTGATTTTCTCTTTTATTCTCCGGCTTTTGGGCGTTATCGTCACGGTGGCGAGCGCTTTCGGGCTGTTTTGGAAACTTGCTAAGAGTGGAAAACTGCGGGCGTGGAGGATCAAGAGGGGCGTCAGGAGGAGGATCAGGAAAAGAGCCCGAGAGGCTTTGCGAAAACAGGGCGTGCTTTCGGCTTCTCGCGGAGGGAAGGACACGGTCGCACAGGCGGAGAAGGTCGGCATGGGTGTTTTCGAGGAGGTCGCCAAGGACAGCCAGGCCCTTGCTCAGGCCTGGCTGAACCGGGAGGCTTTCACCGCCCACGTCAACGACCGCGCAGGAGCTGAGCGCCGCGCGGCCCTCGACGAGGGCGCGCGGGGCCTGTTCGACGAGCTGCTGGACATTGTGGTTGACGGGCTCTGCCGCCTGGCCGAGACCGCCACCGACGCGCCAGGTGCCGTCAAAGCGGGCGACGAGGCCAACGCTGGGCGTCATGTCGAGACGACGAAAAGGATAGAGGACCTGAAGGACCTCATCAAAATATACAGCCCGCCGAGGAATGCCGATCGCGGGCGGAAGGTTCGGTTTGGTTCTCTCCCGGCGCAGGCCGTCGGCTTCGTTGACAGGCGCGAGCAGGCCGACCTTTACGAGGCGCTGACCAAACCCGAACCGGCGGACTCAGCTGGGAAGAGGGAAACGTCCCAGCCGGCCCTCGATGATCCGCAAGCCCGCGGCTCGAATGCCGACAACAACGCGGATCATTCAACGGACGGCGCCGGTGGGGGCTCGCCGGCTGACGGCGATGGCGTGAGTTCCGACAGTGCGGGTCGTCTGGCCGACGGTTCGGGCTCGTCAACCAATGGTGTGGGGTCTTCGGCTGTGGGTGGGCCGGTTGTTGTGTGTGGGATGCGGGGTGTGGGCAAGTCTCAGTTGGCCGCCGCCTATGCCCGCGACTGCGAACAGGCCGGGTGGCCTTTGGTGGCGTGGATGGACGCTTCGAGCCGCAACGAGCTCATGGCAGGTTTGGCCGAGCTGGCCCATGAGATGGGAATCGACGAGGACGGCGGGGACGCTGTCCCTGAAATCCTCGCGGGCAGGTGCGTGACGCGGCTCAACTCCGGTGAGGGGGACCGGCTGCTCGTGTTCGACAACGTCGAGGACTTTGACGATCTGACCGGGCTGGTCCCCCACGGCCAGGGTTTGCGCGTCCTTGTCACGACAACGGTTGCCAGCCCGGGCGACAGTGCCGGGCGTCTCATTGCGGTGGGGGCGTTCACGCGCGACGACTCGATCCATTTCGTCATCGAGCGGACCGGGTTAGACGATGACGCCGGAGCGGCCCGTCTGGCCGAGGCCCTTGGGGATCTTCCTGTGGCCTTGGCCCAGGCCGCGGCGACCATCAAGCTCAATGGGTACGCGACGATAGACGAGTACTTGGCCGACCTGCGCAAGTACCGGCTTGAGGAGGTCGTCGACCGTGCAGACGGCGAGGCCTATCCTTCTGCTGTGCACGCGGCCCTGCGCATGGCCTGCACATCGGTTCTCGACCTGCTGGCTGAAAAAGACCATGCCAGAGGGGAGGAGGGTCCGGCTCGGGCAGGGGCGGGATTCACGCAGTTGGCGGCCTTGGCGCTTCTTGCCCCGTCGGGCGTGCCCCGGCCTTGGCTTCACCGGGTCGGCGAGAGCGAGCCGATTGCCCGCCAGGCGGTGGGGGCGCTTGTGGGCCACTCCGTGTGCGCCCTGTCCGAGGACGGGCGCTACGTGCGCATCCACGGCCTCCAAGGGCGCGTTCTGCGCGAGGACTACATGAGGCAGCCTGAGGTCTTCGCCGATTTGGAGGGCGCGGTCGTCGACCTGCTCAAGGGCATCGACATGGACAAGGCGGACACCGACGACGTCCAACGGACCGACGCCCTCGACATGGCCGACCAGCTCCGAGCCATCGCAGAACAACAACAAGGACAGGCACACTACTCTCCCCACGAGGCCCGCATCGGCCTGTCAAGCGTCGGCGGAATCATGAACGACACGATAGTGTCCCTCCTGAATATGGGGCGTCCGCAAACCGCCCTGACCCTCAAAGACGCCGTCGACATGCTCGCCGACGCCCTCGGCCCCGACCACCCCCGCACCCTCATTGCGCGCAACAACCTCGCCCTCACACACCAGGATGCGGGAAGCCTCCAGAAGGCCCTCGACATGCACCAGGCCCTCCTGGCCGACTGCACCCGCGTTTTCGGCCCCAACCACCCCCACACACTCACCGCGCGGAGCAACCTCGCCACCGCCTACCAGGAGGCGGGGAACCTCTCCACGGCCATCGACATGCACCAGGCCCTCCTGGCCGACCGCACCCGTGTCCTGGGCCCCGACCACCCCCACACACTCACTGTGCGTAACAACCTCGCCGACGCGCACCAGGCGGCGGGGAACCTCTCCGGGACCACCGCCAGTA
>NZ_DBHHEV010000133.1:0-4236 GCF_057238965.1 Peptidiphaga sp. | reverse complement strand
CCCTTTTCAGGAGGCACAGCGCTTCCGGCCCGCTTGTCGCTCTCGGACATTGACACCCTACGCGTAAAGGGAGCCCGCGTTGACAACTGGCTGCGTCCGCTGGTCCGAACACAGAACGACAAGCAGATTCGAAACCATTTGGGCCCTGCGTTCGTCATCCAAGGCGACTATGTCGGAATCCTCAAGGCGCTGAAGCGCCTGGTCCACCATGGAGACGGCGCCTTCCACAATCTGTTCGCGCGCTGCGATGACCGCCCCGGCCTGCTGTCGCTGGAGCATCGCCTGCGCGATCTCGGGGGCATAGGCAAGCGAGGAAATGCGAACCTCGATGATTTCCAGCCCCGCAAGGGCAACGCGCGCGGCGACCTCCTCGGCCAGCTCGGAAGAAACGAGGTCGGTTCCCCCGCGCAGCGACGTCTCCCCGGGACCGGGTTCGTCGTACGGATGCGTCGTGGCCACATGGCGCAGCGCAGATTCAGCCTGGGCCTTGATGAACGCCTCGTACTGCTCCACGGCGAAAACCGCCCGAGCCGTGTCCGCCACCTGCCACACGACGATCGCCGCTATGTTCACCGGATTTCCGTCGAGGTCGTTGACCTTGAGCTCGTACGTCTCGAAATTGTGGACCTTCACGGAAACCCTCCTGCCGTACGTAAACGGAGGGATCAGCACCAGCCCGGTCCGCCTGACAGTTCCGATGTACTTGCCGAAGAACTGGCGAACGCTTGTTTCGCCCGGAGAAACGATGTAAAAACACGTGCCTAGCGAGCAGACGACGACCACCCCGACCACACCTATCGCTATCTTGACCGCGGCAGACGCGACGATGCCGTCGGCTGAAGCAATCGCGCCGACGACGATCAGGTAGACGAACCCCGCCAGCACGGCGAGCAGGCCGGCGGCGGCAAGGAAAGCGGGGCCCGAACCCGCAGACCAAGCAGTCTTCTCGTCGATGTGGATGCGAGCGCGGAACTCGGCCGCCTCCGCCTGCAGTTTTGCAGACTCACGCAGCTTAGACGATTCCGACAGGTTCGCTGATTCCCGCAGTTTTGCGGACCGTCGATTTTTCATAGATTCACGCGATTTCGCGGATTCGCCAGAATCCGCTTCCGGATTGTCGTTGGCAGGCATGTCCCTCTCCTATCTAAAGTCCGACGCCTAGAACGTTCGGGGGCGACGCCGACAACGTTTGACGCCCGACGTCGAGAACGCCGCTTTGGCCCCGCGAACTTTGGCGATATCAATATGATATCTATTTTTCGGCGAAAAGCAAAAGCTGCCCCCCCGCAAAAAATGCTGCCCGCAAAAGCAAGAGCGATTCTCGGCGGGAAAGCTGTGCCCAACCCGCCCGGAGACATGCCGAACGTCGGATTCTCCATGCGGAAACAGTTGCCGCCCAATGCGCCCGGGCGAAGACATGCCGCTCTGAAAGGGCGATAAGTTTGAGGAGCTTCCGGCCAATTCAGCGCGGATGAAGACGTGCCGCCCAGACGGCTTCCTCCGTCGCCGTCGGACCGCAAGGGGCCCCATCCTCGCCGGTTCGGAAGGGACCGGCCACTCGCCCGTTTTCGGCAAGGACCGGCACTCGCTCCTTGCCGGACCGGAAAGACCCACGTCGCCGACGCGCCTCAAGGGAGCCTCGCCCGGTGTGAAGACGGGCTGCTGGTATGCGGATACGCCGAGCCTTACCGCAGCGCCCCTTACAAAGCTGTAAGAAAACTGCGCACAAACGGGCAAAGCCCAAAACGCGGGATTCCTCCCCCTTTCGCCACCGGCAATACCGTGAAAGAATGGCTGCGCAAGGCCAAAAGCCGCTTTTCGCGGCCTTCGGCCGCGTCGGCGGGGCGCTTTGTTCCGCCGCAGCACGCAGGGTAAGCACTGGGCAACATAACCGGTTCGGCGTCTGCCACGAAGACGCCGACGCCGCTATGGGAAAGTAGCACAAACATGACCAGCACATTTGGCACCTCTACGCAGTCGTCGGCGGCGGCATCGCTCGCCAGCGCCTTCTTGGCGCCCACGTATGACCGTTCGGCTGTAACGTCCGGAATCGTGCATTTCGGACTGGGAAACTTCCACCGCGCCCACCAGGCCATGTATCTTGACCGTCTCATGAGCGAAAACGAAGCGCTCGACTGGGGCATCTGCGGAGTGGGCGTCATGCCATCCGACAAGCGGATGCGCGACGTCATGCAGAACCAGGACGGCCTCTACACTCTGGTCCTCAAGCATCCCGACGGAACGCTCGAGCCCAGAGTCATCGGTTCCATCCACGAATACCTCTACGCACCGGACGACCCGAGCAAGGTCCTCGACAAGATGGCCGACGCCGGCACCCGCATCGTCTCCCTGACCGTAACCGAGGGCGGCTACAACATCGACGACGCGACCGGTGAATTCAACACCGAGAATCCCGCCGCGAAGCACGACGCCGAGCATCCCGACAAGCCGACCACGACCTTCGGCTTCATCGTCGAGGCATTGCGCCGACGCCGCGACGCCGGAATCCCTCCCTTCACCGTCATGTCCTGCGACAACCTCCCGGGCAACGGCTCGATCGCAAAGGCCGCGGTCCTCGCTCAGGCAAAGCTCACCGACCCCGAGCTCGAGGCCTGGATTCGGGCAAACGTCGTCTTCCCCAACGGCATGGTCGATAGGATCACCCCGGTGACGACGCCGGAGGACGTCGAGATGGTCCGCGAGCGCTACGGCATCGAGGACGCCTGGCCCGTGACGGCCGAGCCGTTCGCGCAGTGGGTCCTGGAGGACAAGTTCACCCTGGGCCGGCCTCCGTTCGAGGACGCGGGGGTCCAGCTCGTCGACGACGTCGTCCCGTACGAGCTCATGAAGCTTCGCCTCCTCAACGCCTCCCACCAGTCGCTCGCGCACTGGGGGCGTCTGCTCGGCTTTGAGTTCGCCCACGACGCCGCAGCCGACCCCGACGTCGCGGCGTTTACGCGTGCCTATCTGGAAAAGGAGGCGCTGGAGACTCTTCTTCCCGTGCCGGGCATCGACCTCCCGCAGTACGTCAACACGCTGTTCGAGCGTTTCACGAACGCCTCGATCGCAGACACCCTCGCGAGGTTGGCGCAGGACGCCTCGGATCGAATGCCGAAGTTCGTTCTTCCGACGGTTCGCGACAACCTCAAGGAGAACCGCTCGATCAAGCTCGGCGCGGCCATGTGCGCCGCGTGGGCTCTGGGGATGGAAGGCAAGGCCGAGGACGGCTCGGAGATCGTGGTCGACGACCAGCAGGGCGATCGCCTGGTCGCCCTGGCCGCCCGCGAGCGCGACGGCGAAGACACCGCGGTGATCTCCGACGAGGCGGTCTTCGGCGAGCTCGGCTCGGACTCGCGCTTCGTCGAGGCTTTCACGGAGGCCCTGAAGGCGATTCGGGCCGACGGCGCACGCGCGGTCATGAAGCGCCTGGTCGAGGAAGTCTGAGCCAATCGGGAGCGGCTGACTCGGCAGAGGGTGCCGTCGAAACCGAGGAAGCCGCCTGGGCCGAGCACGGCTGGACCGCCGGAAACGAGCTGGCCGGGCAGAAACGGCAGGGGCGGGCGGTCGCGGCAAAACCGTCGCGACCGCCCGCGGCTCCGGCGTCGTCGGATCGGCTCTGGCATCGCACGAGTCCTCTCCGGCGTCGCGTGGCTTCTGCCGCAGCATGCCTTCGCGAAGTCGCGCTAAACTGAGGGCGTTATGGCTACAGGCACAGCATTGATCTTCGAAGGCGGCGGGATGCGCGGCACGTACACGGCCGCGTTGGTTGCCGCAATGATTGAATCGGGAGTCGAGGTCCCCTGGGTGGGCGGGATTTCTGCGGGAGCGACCCACACGGCGAATTTTCTGGCACGCGACGCCTGGCGGGCGCGCGCATGCTTTGTCGAGCTTGCGAAAGACCCAAAGATCGGAGGCCCGATCAGCTTCATAAGAGGCAAAGGCTACTTCAATTCGGATTACATCTACCACCAGACGACGGCGCCCGGCGAGCTTCTCCCCTACAACTGGGAGGCGTACTCGGCCAGCTCCACGCCGTTCAAGATCGGCTCGTTCGACTGCACAACGGGGAAGACCGTCTATTGGGGCCGGGAGGACGTGAGGGACAATTCGGATTTTACGACGCGATGCCAGGCCTCGTCTTCCATACCGATCGCCATGCCAATGGTTCAGCTTGACGGGACCGCCTATCTCGACGGGGCGATAGGCGAGACGGGAGGCTTCGCCGTCGATGCCGCC
>NZ_DBHHEV010000132.1:0-4472 GCF_057238965.1 Peptidiphaga sp. | reverse complement strand
GGTCGACAAGACCCGCGAGCGTTATGTGCAGATCTACGAGCGTCTGACCGGCAGCCGCTGGTCGTGACGGGACGAGGTTGCCGAACGGCTGGGCGAACCCGCCGCTCGAATTTCGGAAAAGCGTGCGCGAAAGCGCCTCGTGCCCATATCATGGACGCGAGGCGCCGCATGGCGTCCGATTTGTGAGACAGGAGGAAGCCCTTGGGGCGGATCATCGTCGAAGTCATGCCGAAGCCTGAAATTCTCGACCCGCAGGGCAAGGCCGTGCGCGGAGCCTTCCTTCGGCACGGAGTGGACGTCTTCACAGACGTGCGGCAGGGCAAGCGTTTCCAGCTTTCCGTGGAGGGGCCGGTGACCGAGGGGCATCTGGAGTCCGCCCGCGAACTCGCCGCCGCGAGCCTTTCCAACCCGATCATCGAGGACGTCGTCGCCGTCTACGCTGCGGAGGACGAGCGGTGAGGATCGGCGTGGTCACGTTCCCGGGAACGTTGGACGACGGCGACGCCGCGCGCGCCGTTCGATTGGCCGGAGGTGAGCCCGTCGCTCTGTGGCACGCCTCAGACGACGTCGGGGAAGTCGATGCGATCGTGCTGCCCGGGGGCTTTTCCTACGGCGACTACCTCAGATGCGGGGCCATAGCCGCGCTGACCCCCGTCATGTCGGCCGTCGTCAAGGCGGCGGGCAAGGGCGTTCCCGTGCTGGGGATCTGCAACGGATTCCAGATTCTGTGCGAGGCGCACCTGCTGCCCGGGGCGCTGGTCCGCAACGAGGGGCAGCGTTTCGTCTGCCGCGAGCAAGAGCTTGCGGTCGAGAACGCGGACACGCCGTGGACCTCCGGTTTCACGAGGGGCCAGGTCATCACGATTCCGTTGAAGAACGGCGAAGGGTGCTTCCAGGCCGACGCCGAAACCGTAGCTCGCCTCGAAGGCGAGGGGCGCGTGGCCTTCCGATACGTCGGAGTCAACCCCAACGGGTCGGTCGACGACATCGCGGGTGTCGTCTCCGAGTCGGGGAACGTCGTCGGGCTCATGCCTCACCCGGAGCACGCCGTCGAATCGGGTTTCGGCCCGGGCGGCGCCGACGGGCTCCGTTCGGGAACCGACGGGCTGACCTTTTTCACATCCGCCCTCGAATCGGTTCTCGCATAGCGGCGCGAAGGGCCGCGAATCCAGCGCTCACATTTCGGGACGCCGCCCCGCCCAAGGGATGCGACGCTCCCCTCGGAACAGGAGAATCCATGGCCTCGGCCGAGCACCGCAACGAAAGCTATGACACCGTCGAGGAAGCAGCCGCGACGCCCGAGCAGCCCATGCCCTGGGCCGAGCTCGGCCTCAAAGAGGACGAATACGCGAGCATCAGGCAGATCCTCGGCAGGCGTCCCACGGCCGCCGAGCTCGCCATGTACTCGGTCATGTGGTCCGAGCACTGCTCGTACAAGTCCTCGAAGATCCACCTCAAGCAATTCGGCAGCAAGCTCACGCCCGAGATGCGTGAGCGCCTGCTCGTGGGCATGGGCGAGAACGCCGGAGTCGTGGACATCGGCGACGGCTGGGCCGTGACGTTCAAGGTGGAATCGCACAATCACCCGAGCTTTGTTGAGCCCTATCAGGGAGCTGCCACCGGCGTGGGCGGCATCGTGCGCGACATTGTCTCCATGGGCGCCCGCCCCGTGGCGGTCATGGACCAGCTGCGCTTTGGCGACGTCGGACATGCGGACACGGCCCGCGTGGTGCACGGCGTCGTCGCCGGCGTCGGCGGATACGGCAACTGCCTCGGGCTGCCGAACATCGGCGGGGAGACCGAATTCGACGCGTCCTACCAGGAGAATCCGCTCGTCAACGCCCTGTGCGTGGGCGTGCTGCGCCACGGCGACGTCCACCTCGCCAACGCTTCGGGCGAGGGCAACAAGGTGGTGCTCTTCGGGGCGCGCACCGGCGGCGACGGCATCGGCGGGGCGTCGATCCTTGCCTCCGAGGCCTTCGAAGACGGCATGCCCGCCAAACGGCCCTCGGTGCAGGTGGGCGACCCGTTTATGGAGAAGGTCCTCATCGAATGCTGCCTCGAGCTCTTCGCGGGGGGCCTCGTCTTGGGAATCCAAGACCTCGGTGCGGCCGGAATTTCCTGCGCCACGAGCGAGCTCGCCTCCAACGGCGACGGCGGCATGCACGTGGACCTCGAGAACGTTCTTCTGCGCGACCCCACCCTCACCGCCGGGGAAATCCTCATGAGCGAATCGCAGGAGCGGATGATGGCCGTCGTCGCCCCGGACAAGCTTGATGCGTTCATGGACGTCGTCGGCAAGTGGGAGGTTGAGGCTGCCGTCATCGGGACCGTCAATTCCTCGGGGCGGCTGACGATCGACCACCACGGGTACAGGATCGTCGACGTCGATCCGCGGTCCGTCGCCCACGAAGGCCCTGCATACGAGCGGCCGTACGCCCGTCCGCAGTGGCAGGACGCGCTCAACGCCGACGGCGCGGATGGGCTTTCCCGCCCCGGTTCACCGGCCGAGCTGCGCGAGCACGTCATGCGCGTGCTCGCCGATCCGAATCAGGCGGGCGCGGGCTGGGTGACCGACCAGTATGACAGGTTCGTCCGCGGAAACACGGCCCTTTCCCAACCCGACGACGCAGGGGTGATCCGCGTTGACGAGGAAACCGGGCGGGGTATCGCGATTTCCACCGACGCCAACGGGCGCTACACGAAGCTCGACCCGTACGAGGGCGCCCGCCAGGCTCTGGCCGAGGCGTACCGCAACGTTTGCACCGTGGGCGCGAAGCCTCTGGCGGTCACCGACTGCCTGAACTTCGGTTCGCCGGAGGACCCGGACGCCATGTGGCAGCTCGTCCAGGCGATCACCGGGCTTGCGGATGCCTGCAGGGAGATGGGCGTGCCCGTGACCGGCGGAAACGTCTCGCTATACAATTCGCACGGCAAGGAGAAAGGCCGCGTCGACTCGTCGATCAACCCGACGCCTGTCGTCGGCGTCCTCGGAGTCATGGACGACGTGCGCACCGCCGTGCCGTCCGGCTGGCGGGAGGACGGCCTCGCCGTCGTGCTGCTCGGCCGCACCCGCGACGAGCTCGACGGCTCCGCCTGGGCGCGGGCGATCCACGGACATTTGGGCGGGCGGCCGCCGAAGGCGGACCTTCAGGCGGAAATGGCGCTGGGGCGCGTGCTTTTGGCATTGCACGACGCCGACACCGGCGATCTCGGGCCCGTCCTGGCCGCGGCGCACGACGTTTCCAACGGGGGCCTCGTCCAGGCGCTCGCGGACATGTCCGTGCGGGCGGGGGTCGGCGCGTCTGTCGATCTGGCGGATCTGGCTTCCCGCGAGGGAATCGACAATTTCACCGCGCTTTTCTCGGAGTCGCAGGCCCGCGCGGTGCTTGCCGTCCCCGAAGGCTATCTCGATCTCGTGCTGCGCGCGGCCGAGGCCGAGGGCGTTGCGGCCGTGCGTTTGGGGACGACGGGCGGGGAGCTGCTTGCGATCCAGCTTGCCGCCGAGCGGTGGGCCGCAGCCGACGGGGCCGAATGGTCTGCTGAAGCTTCTGTCGATGCGCCTGCCAAGCCAGGCGCTGCTGGCGGGGCTGTGGCGTCGCCCGTCGCTGACTCGCCTCTCGGGCCGGAGACCGGCGGTCCGGCGGGAAGCTCCGACGAGGGCCTGGCGGGAAGCTCCGACGAGGTTTTGGTGTTCGACGTCGCCGAACTCGCTGCCGCGTCCGACGCGGTGCTGCGCGGTCTCTTCGATTGAGCCGTCCCGCTTTCTCTTCGATTGAGACGTCCCGCTTCGGGTCGGTTTGCGCATGATTCGGGTCGATCGTGCGATTCGGACCGGTCGCGCGGGGCTGGCCAACGGCAGCTTTTTGCTGCACCATGTAGCACCCGCTTTCTTTGCTGCGCGATGCAGCACCGCTCCGGCCCTGAGATCCTTCGCGCTTCAAAGCCGTTCATGGACGGACTTGATTTTGTCCCGTAGGTCGGCGCTCGCTGCAGCCACGGACAATGCGAAAAGGGCAGGAGAAAGTGGAAGCTTCACGGTCCAGTCGTTCCACCTCGATACGTAGATTGCTAGAGGCACCGTGGCGGCAAGGGCCAAGGCGTTGGCGACGACCGACAGGATTGAGCACGCGACAGTGGTTCGATCCGCCAAAGTCGCGATTGCGAGGATGTATGCGCAAGGGATCAGTATGCACAACGGCCGTTCGGTGAGCGACAGAAGATAGCCTTCGATATCGGCTTCAGCGGGACGGTAGGAGGTGTGGTTGTCGAGCCAATGGGCTTGAATCAACACGGCTGCGGTGGCCAAGGTCAGAAGAATGAGCACAAGCAATGCTGGCTTGACTTTGATTTTCGATGAAGACTTCAGCTTTGAGTCGCTGTAGTAATCGAAGACATCCGGTTCACCGGTCATCGGGCTGCTCCTTCGGTGTTTTTGCCTGTGTGCGCTTGAAATGCGACTCATATGGTGT
>NZ_DBHHEV010000131.1:0-4621 GCF_057238965.1 Peptidiphaga sp. | reverse complement strand
GACGGGTGGCGGACCTCGGCGACGAGGGGGTGTTCCTCCAGCCGGCGGGCGAGCGCGGCGGCGTTCGCCTAGATGCGCTCCATCCGCAAGGGGAACGTGCGCATTGAGCGCAGCAGAAGCCAAGCTTCGACCGGGCCCGCGACCCCGCCGGCGTCGGTGCGCTCCTCGTGCAGGGCTTCGTGAAGGTCGCCGCGCGAGGCCAGCGCGGCGCCGAGGACGACGTCGGAATGCCCGGACAGGTACTTCGTCGCCGAATGGACGACGACGTCGGCGCCCGCCTCGAGGGGGCGCTGCCCGAGAGGCGTGGCGAAGGTGTTGTCGACCGCCACGAGCGCGCCGGCGGCGTGAGCGGCTTCACAGATCGCAGGGATGTCGGCGACCTCGAGCATAGGGTTCGTGGGCGATTCGATCCACACGAGCCCCGCGGCCTCGCCGTCCGCGCGGATCGCGGCGACGACGGCGTCGGTGTTCGCGACGTCGACCTCGCGGACCTGGCCGCCTTCGCGGGTTGAACGGTCGTGGGCCACGATGAGCGAGGCGTGGTAGGCGTGCCGGGGCATGACGACGGGAGCCCCTGGTCGATTCAGATGCATGGCGTTCGCCACTGCCGCCATGCCCGAGGAATGGAGGAGCGCCGGCAGGGGAGAGCCCTCTAACTCGGCGATCAGCTCCTCGGCCGGATGCCACGTCTCGTTGGACCATCGCGAGTAAAGCATGGATCCGTCTGGAGAACCAATCGAGTGGTAAGTTGACGAAAGCGTGATCGGCGGGTTGACAGGAGAGCCTTGGGAGCGTGTCGGCCGTGCCGATGCCACGGCGATGGTCGCAGGTGCGAGGCCATGATTTTCACTCATACGATGTAGGCTATCGCTTTAGTGGTACCGAAAGTGGAAGGTGACCGGATAATGGCAAAGACGCGTGTGGCCCTCATCTACGGCGGGGCTTCGGGCGAGCATTCGGTTTCGTGTATGACCGCCGCATCGGTTTTACGCGCTATGGACCCGGACAAGTACGACGTCGTCCCCATCGGGATACGGCGCGACGGCACGTGGGTTCCCGGATCCGCGGACCCCGATGCGCTGGAGGCGGCCGGCCCCCAAGGAGAGGTCGGCGGATCCCCCAGCCGCGTGCTCATGGAGATCGGGGGAACGCCGCGCGCCCTGACCGTCGTCGAATCGGAGGGCGGCGCGCCTGTCGTTGAGGCGCTCGGAAGCTTCGACGTGGCGTTCCCGCTGCTTCACGGCCCCTTCGGCGAGGACGGGACGATCCAGGGATTCCTCGAAATGGCGGGCGTTCCCTACGTCGGCTGCGGAGTGTTCGCCTCGGCCGCCGGAATGGACAAGCACTTCATGAAGGTCGTCCTGGAGTCGGCGGGCATCGCCGTCGCCCCGTACGTGCTCGTCGCCCCCAGAAGGTGGCGGACGGAGAAAGGGCAGATCCTCGCGGAGATCGCGGAGAAGCTGACCTTCCCCGTGTTCGTCAAGCCCGCGCGCGCAGGGTCGTCCTTGGGAATCGGCAAGGTTATAGAGCCCGGCGGGCTTGAAGAGGCGATCGCCGCGGCGCAGAAGGTCGACCCGAAGGTGATCGTCGAGCAGGGAGTCAAAGGCCGGGAGGTCGAGTGCGCCGTGCTCGGCGGCAGGGGCGACGCCGCCCCCCGAACGTCGATCCTGGGCGAGATCGTCATGGACGGGACCGATTGGTACGACTTCGAGACGAAGTACATCCAGACGGAAGGCTTCCATATGGCTGTTCCCGCGCCGGTTGAGGCCGACGTCGAAGGCGAGGCTCGGCGGATCGCCGCGAGGGTCTTCGAGGCCTTCGACTGCGAGGGAATGACCCGGGTCGACTTCTTCCTGACCGACGACGGCGAAATACTCGTCAACGAGCACAACACGATTCCCGGCTTCACGGAATTCTCTATGTATCCGATCCTTTGGGAACACACGGGAATCCCGTATTCCGAGCTCATCGACGAGCTTGTCGCCCTCGCACTCGAACGCCCCGTGGGCCTGCGGTAAAGGCCTCTGCGAACGTTCGATTTGTCCCGTGGACGCGATCGGCGAAGCCCCGGCGGGCCGCCTCACGCACAAGGTCGCATCCACAGATTGAAGGTTAATGTTGTCTAACGGCGGATTCTCACCCTCCCCGGAACTAAGAAGAACTCGACGCTCACCTGGAAGGCATCGAGCCGAGGCTGCGGCGCCCCCGAACCCAAAGGCGCCCGCCGACGGAGCGACGGCCGCGGAAGAAAAGGCGGTCGCCGAACGATCGACTGCCCCGGACCCAAAGGCGCCTGCTGAACGATCGGCGCCCCCAGATCGAAAGACCGGCTTGAAGATCGGTTACATCGTCGGTTCGCTGTCAAAGGAATCGCTCAATCGAGGATTGGCCAAAGCCTTCATCGCCGTCGCGCCCCTCGGCGTTGATTTCGTGGAGCTGCCCATAGCCGACCTCCCGATGTACAACCGCGACCTCGACGGGAACTGGCCGCAAATCGCCCTGGACTTCAAGCAGTCCATCCTCGGCGTCGACGGCATTGTGTTCATCACGCCAGAGCACAACCGCATGTACTCGGCGCCGCTGGCCAACGCCATCGAATGGGGGTCGCGCCCGTTCGGAAGCTCGGCGTGGTCCGGCAAGCCCGTCGCCGTCACGGGCACCGCTCCGAGCAACGAGGCCACCGGGCTCGCGCAGGTCCACCTTCGGGCGCCTCTTGTGTTCTGCGGCTCGACGGTCTATCCGGCCGAGGTCTACATCAACGCGGTCGATGCGGGAATCACGCCGGAAGGCCTTTTCGCCGAGAGTGCGAGGCCTTATCTTCAGGAGTTCATCTCCGGCTTCATCGACTTCGTCGAAGAGTTCTACCGCGATTGACCGGTGAGTCGATTTCGTCGTCAGCATACGGAGTTTCTCGGTTGGCGTTCAGTGCGTATGATTGTTGAACGTTCATTCAATTCGGGAGGCCCGCATGTCTTCCGCGCGACGAAAGGCATATATGAAGATCGCTTACATGGTCGGATCGCTTTCTTCGACGTCCCTCAACAGGGGCCTGGCCAAGGCCCTCGTTTCCCTCGCCCCCGAGGGCGTCGAATTCATCGACCTCGACATCGGCGAAGTCGCCACGGCCTTCAAGAAGGCCGTCGACGAGGCCGACGGCGTCGTCATCGTCACGCCCGAGCACAATCGCATGTACTCCGCGGCCGTTGCCAACGCCGTCGAATGGTCCTCCCGCCCCTGGGGAACCGCCTCGCTCGCGGGCAAGCCGGTCGCGCTGGCCGGAGTCTCGCCGAGCCCCGTTGCGACGGGGATCGCCCAGACGCATCTGCGAGGCCCGCTCACGTTCTTCGGCTCGAAGCTCTACCCACATGAGGCGTACGTCAACGCACAGCAGGCGGGGATCACGCCCGAGGGAGGCGTAGCCGAGGGCTCGCGCGATTTCCTCGCCCAATTCATCGGCGGCTTCGTCGATTTCGTCAAGGCGTCGGAATGACTCTCCCTCGGGCGATCGCCGTGCGCTAGCGTCGTGCGGCGCGATCGGAGCGTTCGACGCAAACCGTCGCCGCTGCCAGAAGCGCTGCGCACAGCCACAGAGAGGGTTTGACTCCGTCGACGAAAGGCTGGCCGGGAAGGTACTTTCCGTGCGCCGTGAAGATCGCCGTGCATGCCGCTATGCCGATCGCCACTCCTAGATGGCGCAGAGTCGAATTGACGCCCGAGGCGACCGCGCGTCGGTCTGCGGAAACGCCCTGGAGGGCGCCGGTCGCCAACGGGGCGAAGCTCAGTCCCATTCCGAGTCCGGCGACTGCCATGGGCGCTATGCAATCGCCGTAAGGGACATCGGCCCCGACCTTCACGGCGAACCACGCGAGCGCGACCGTCTGAAGGAACATTCCGGTGACGAGCACGCGCCGAACTCCCAGTCGTTTGACGAGTCCGCCGGAGGCGGGGGAGACGAACAGCGGCACGAGGGTCCATGGGCCGGCTCGCAGCCCCGCTTCGAATGCGCTGTATCCGAGTGTGATCTGGAGGAATTGGCTCAAGAAGAAGATCGCCCCGAAAACGCCTGCCGCAAAGAGAACCGTTGCCGCATTGACCAGCGAGAAACGCCGGTTGGCAAACAAACTCAAAGGCATGACGGGGGCTTTTGCCGAGCGTTCCCTGAAAAGGAAGAGAGCAAGGCATGTTCCGGCGACCGCGAAGCCCCCGACGGTCAGGCCGTCCGTCCAGCCCCTGGTCGGGCCTTCGACGACAGCCCATGTCAGCGGGAAGACGAATCCGACGCCGAGAGCGATTCCCGGCAGGTCCGCCCCTTTTGAGCCGGCTGCGGCCCGGGGGAGGAATCGCGGAACGAACGGCAAGCACAGGGCGCCGATCGGAACATTGATCCAGAAGACGACCGACCAGTGCAGCCCCGAGACGACCGCGCCCCCGAGAAGCGGGCCCGTCGCTATTCCGAGGCCGTTGACTCCGCCCCACACGCCTATCGCGAGTTCGCGCAGGCGCCGAGGGACGGCGTCGACGAGGAGGGCGAGGGAAAGCGTCACGATCGCCGCGCCTCCCGCCCCTTGGATTGCTCGGGCGACGATGAGCGCCTGCGGCGTCGGAGCGAGGGCGCAAGCTG
>NZ_DBHHEV010000130.1:0-4649 GCF_057238965.1 Peptidiphaga sp. | reverse complement strand
TGATGAAGGTCATGGCCCAGATCGCAATGGTGATGAACCTCGACAAGTGCATCGGGTGCCACACTTGCTCGGTGACCTGCAAGCAGGTGTGGACGAACCGCGAGGGCACCGAGTACATGTGGTTCAACAACGTCGAGACGCGGCCCGGCGTGGGCTATCCGCGCACCTGGCAGGACCAGGAAACTTGGAAGGGCGGCTGGCGCAGGACGAAGTCGGGCAAGCTCCAGCTGCGCCAAGGCGGGCGTCTGGCCAGCCTTGCGAAGATCTTTTCGAATCCGACGCTGCCCGGCATGGACGACTACTACGAGCCGTGGACGTACGAGTACGACAAGCTGCTCTCCGCCCCCGCGGGCTCGGCGAACATCCCCGTGGCCCGAGCCAAATCGCGCATCACCGGCGAGAACATCGACACCATCGAGTGGGGTCCGAACTGGGACGACGATCTGGGCGGCTCCATGGAGACGTTGGACTCGGATCCGACGCTCAAGCAGATGAACCTCTCGGTCGCCAAGAACATCGAAGACTCCTTCATGTTCTACCTGCCGCGCATCTGCGAACACTGCCTCAACCCGGCATGCGTCTCGGCCTGCCCCTCGGGCGCGATGTACAAGAGGACGGAGGACGGCATCGTCCTGGTCGATCAAGACGCCTGCCGCGGGTGGCGCATGTGCGTCTCGGCCTGCCCCTACAAGAAGGTCTACTTCAATCACAACTCCGGCAAAGCCGAAAAGTGCACGCTGTGCTATCCGCGCCTGGAGGCGGGCCAGCCGACGGTGTGCTCGGAAACCTGCGTTGGCCGCCTGCGCTATCTGGGGGTCATCCTCTATGACGCGGACCGCGTGACATGGGCCGCCGCGCAGGAAGACGAACGGAGTCTTTTCCCCGCGCAGAAGGAGATCCTGCTCGACCCCCACGACCCCGAGGTGGTCGCGCAGGCGCACATGAACGGCGTGCCGCATTCGTGGATCACCGCCGCCCAGGAATCGCCCATTTGGGACCTCATCTCCACCTACGGCGTGGCGCTTCCCCTCCATCCCGAGTTCCGCACGCTTCCCATGGTCTGGTATGTTCCGCCGCTCAGCCCCGTCGTCGACGCCGTCACCGCCTCGGGCAACGACGGCGAAGACCACAGGGTGCTGCTGTCGGCGATCTCGCAAATGCGCATTCCCATGGAGTATCTGGCCGGGCTCTTCACCGCGGGCGACACCGCCCCCGTCGAGCTCTCGCTCAGGCGCCTGGCGGCCATGCGCTCCTACATGCGCGACGTGTTCATGGGCCGCGAAGGCAACGAGAGCATCGCCGCCTCGGTGGGCATGGACGGGGCGACCATCCAAAAGATGTACAGGCTTCTGGCCATCGCCAAGTACGACGAAAGGTACGTCATACCCACGGCCAGCCCGGAGCTGCCCCGCGGGATTTCGGAGCTCGAAGGCTGCCCGGTCTCCTACGACGTCGAAGCGTTCCACGGGGTCGGCCCGGGCATGAACCCCACCCGTTCGGACGGACGCCGCATGCTCCCCCTCGAGGTTCTCCGATGAGCACATTCGTGGGAATCCCCAGGATTCCGAGCAAACGCCGCATACGGGTCGACGCCGACCAGGCCCGGATCATACGCATGGCGTGCTCGCTGCTGCTCGACTACCCCGACGAAGCCCTCGAAAGCGAGATCGCCGCGGTCAGGGCGGAGCTGCACGCTCTGCCGGACGAGGTGGCCGAAGAACTGGAGGCATTCTGCACGCAGGCAGAACAGATGGGGCTGCGCGCACTTCAGGTTCTCTACGTCGAGACCTTCGACCAGCGTCGGCGCTGCGCTTTGTCGTTGACCTACTATTCGCAGGGCGACACACGAGGGCGCGGCCAAGCGATCCTCGCTTTCAAAGAGGTCATGGCCCGCGCTGGCTTCGAGCCGGCTCGCGAAGAGCTTCCCGACCACCTGCCCGTGGTTTTGGAGTTCTGCGCCCTCGACGAATCCGGCGTCGGCGAGGACCTGCTGGGGGCGAACCGGGAGGGAATCGAGGTGCTCCGCACGGCTCTGCGCAGTGCCGATTCGCCTTACGCCCACCTCCTCAACGCACTCGTCCTGACGCTTCCGGAACCCAGCCCGGAAGCGATCGAAGGCTATCGAAAGCTCATCAGCCAGGGGCCGCCCACCGAACTCGTGGGCATAGGCGATCTGACCGCCACCCCTTTCCCGACGTCGCAGGAAAGGCTGCAACCATGACCGTTCTCGACACCCTCCTATGGGTCGCACTTCCATACGTGTCGTTCGTCCTGCTCGTGGCGGGCCTTCTCTGGCGCTACCGCAGCGACCAGTATGGGTGGACGAGCCGTTCCTCGGAATGGAACGAGAAGGCCATCTTGCGGTGGTCCTCCCCCCTCTTTCACATCGGCATCCTGTGCGTTGCGGGAGGGCACGTGGTCGGCTTGGCCGTACCCGCCTCATGGACCGAGACCTTCGGCGTCTCGCAGCACATGTACCATCTTGGCGCCACCGTGCTCGGTTCCATCGCCGCCCTCATGACGATCGTTGGATTGGTGGGGCTGATCTATCGACGCTTCGTCGTGAAGTCCGTACGGTTGGCCACGACCCGCAACGACATCGTCACCTACGTCCTTCTGACGATTCCCATCGTCTTGGGGACGGTTGCCACGGTCAGCTCGCAGATCTTCGGCGGGCATGAGGGATACAACTACCGCGAGACGATCAGCCCGTGGTTCCGCTCGATCTTCACGTTCAGTCCGAAGCCCGAGCTCATGCTCGACGTCCCCTTGGCTTTCAAGCTCCACGTCGTGGCGGGCCTTCTGCTCTTTTGCATCTGGCCTTTCACGCGCCTCGTCCATGTCGTCTCGGCCCCGGTGGGCTACCTGACCCGGCCCCAGGTGGTTTATCGTTCGCGCGACCGCGCCAAGCCCGTGTCCCGTCCGCGCGGCTGGTGAATTCGCACGCAGCCCCGAGCCGGCGAAGCCCGAGGCGCGATCTACCGTGCCTCGTACGCGCGGCCGACCGGCGACGGCGCACGTAGAATGCCGGTCAAAGGGCGAAACGCAATCTGCAAAGGAGGGTCCGTGAGCGCCAAGCGCCATCGATTCGGCGATCTGCTGTCTGCAATCGCCCGGTTGACCCCTGCGCAGCACTCGCTTCTGACCGCCGTCTCACGCCACAACGTCCCGGTGACCGTCACCCAGCTGGCCAAGGAAAGCGGCCTGCACTCCTCGTCCGTTCGCGAGACCATCGAGGCCCTCTACAATTCGGGGTTGGTCACCCGCGAACAGCTGCCGGTTTCCGGGCGCGGCAGGCCCGCTCTCGGATACCTCACACTCGCGCCCGCAAACGCCGCTTTCGCCGGCCAGCTCCTCGAACAAAGCGTCTCGGCCATGCTCGCCTGGCTCCGCGTCAACGCCTCCAATCCGGTCGAGGCGGCCTACGACATCGGCGCGAGGTGGGGAGAACAGGCTGTGTCCGACAACGAGTCGGCCAAGCTCCCGGACGGCCCGAAAGCCTCCGGCCGCTCAGACTTCCCCCTCGCAAACCACGCCGACTGCATCCGCCGTTTTCTTACGAATATGGGCTTTGCGGCAACCTCGCATCCGACTTCGCCGTCGTGCCTCATCCTCAACGCCTGCCCATACACCGACCCTGCCTTTCCGGATCCCCTGGCCCTCGAATTGCGCCGCGGCGCCGTTGAGCGCATCGTCCAGGCCGCCTGCGGCGCGGACGTCGACGTCGACTTCGCCGCCGACCCAGACAACCCGGTCGTCGCAAAGGTGACGCTGTGCGAACAGGAGGGCCGGCGGCCGGCGGGCGGCGGGCGGCTGACCGTGCGGTGCTACGGAGGCGCCGCCGGAGCGGGCCAGACCGACAGCATGACGTTCCCGCGCTCCTCGGCGCCCGAGACCCTCCGTGCGCTCATAGACGAGATTGTCGGCGAGTTCCCCGATTTCGCACGGGTTGCCGACATTTCCTCGTTTCTCGTCGACGAACGCGAGTCGGGAACGGACACGCCTCTTCGCGACGGCACCGTCGTCGAGGTGCTGCCGCCCTTCGCGGGAGGGTGAGATGCTCGACGTCGTTCACACCGGGCTGACGGCCCAGCGGCTGCACGCCGCCGCAATTTGCAAGGATGCGCACGACCCGCGTTGCGGCGCCGTGGCGATGTTCCAGGGAACCGTCCGCGACCATTCGGGCGGCGCGACCGTGGCCGCGCTCGAGTACACGGCGCACCCCTCGGCCGCGCGCATTCTGCGGTCGATCGCGGAAGGCCTGACTCTGCGCCAAGGCGTTCACCGCGTCGAGGCCTGGCATCGAACGGGGCTGCTGGACGTCGGCGACCTCGTCATGGTGGTCGCGGTGGCCGCCGAGCACCGGTCCCAGGCCTTTGCCGCAGCCGAGGCCCTGGTGGACGAAGTCAAGGCTCGCCTGCCTGTGTGGAAGAAGCAGATCATGGCCGACGGCAGCCACAGCTGGTCGGGATTGGAGTCCGCGTGAAATTCAGCGTTTCAGAGCATCGGGCATTCCTCGAGGGGCTCGTCGAGCCGTTGGAGCCGCTCGAATGCGCCATCGACGCCCTGCCCTACGGAACCGGCCGGGAGGGTGCGCCGCCGCTCGCGGACGCCCGGCCCGGCGCCGTCTGGCCGGGCCGTTCGGCTCC
>NZ_DBHHEV010000129.1:0-4654 GCF_057238965.1 Peptidiphaga sp. | reverse complement strand
GAGGGGAGGGCGAGCGAGGGCGAAGAACTGCGAGCGGCGATTCTGCGCGATCTCGCCGCCCCGTGGACGGCTCAGACGATGGCCGATTGCGCGCACGCGTCGCCGCGCACATTGCATAGGAGGTTTCTCGCCGAGACCGGGATGCCCCCGATTCGGTGGCTCATCTCCCGCAGGGTGGCGGCCGCGCAGGAGCTTCTGGAGACGACGGCGCTCGGCGTCGAGCAGATCGCCAGCCGCGTGGGCTTCGGCGGCGCCGTGTCCATGCGCAAACATTTCGTCGCCTCCGTCGGAGTGCCGCCGATCGAGTATCGCCGGGCTTTTCAACGCGACGGCGCCGCTTCCCATCGGCGGCGGGCCTTGCCGACGAGTCCCCCGTCGGCGCCGCAGTGAACGGAATTCCGGGATGCTAGTTGTCTGACGGGCAATATGCGTCTCTTTGTCCGTTTGCCGGGCGATCGGGCGGACGCGGGGCTTGACGTGTTTTATAGTTGGGCAATGTTGACCAATTCCGTTCTCATTGCCGTGGTTGTCATGCTGGCCCTCTCGCTGGTGCGCGTCCACGTCGTCGTCGCCCTTTTCATCGGCGCAATCGTAGGCGGATTTCTGGGCGGCCTCGGCCTGGACGGAACGCTGGTCGCCTTTCAGGAGGGGCTTTCGGGCGGGGCGAAGATCGCCCTTTCCTACGCCCTCCTCGGCGCCTTCGCGATGGCCGTGGCCAACTCGGGGCTTCCCAAGCTCCTCGCCGATGCGCTCATCTCGCGGATCGGCGAGGAAAATGCGTCGCGCGAACGCGTGCTGACCGTCATGAAGTACACGATGCTCGGCGGGATTCTTGCAATGTCGATCATGAGCCAGAATCTCGTTCCCGTGCACATTGCATTCATCCCGCTGCTCATTCCGCCGCTTTTGACGGTCATGAACAAACTGCGGATCGACCGGAGGCTCGTGGCCTGCGTCTTGACCTTCGGCTTGGTGACCACCTACATGTATCTGCCGATCGGATTCGGCAGCATTTTCCTCAATGACATTCTTCTTGGAAACATCCGCAAAGCCGGAATGCGGACCGACGGCGTCAACGTGATGGCCGCCATGGGGATTCCCGCGCTGGGAATGGTCGCCGGCCTCCTCATCGCCGTCTTCTTCTCCTATCGAAAGCCCCGCGATTACGCCGACGTGGCGATCGACGGCTCGAAGTCCGTCGGCAGCGGCGTTTCCGAACTGGACGCGGTCATCGCCGACGACGGCCCGGACGGCAGCGCCTCCGGCGGCCAAGCCGGTGCGGGCGGCTCGGGCAAAGTCGGTGCGGGCAGGCGCGGTTTGGCCGCTTTGTTCGGCAAGGGCCGCAACAGAGGCTCGGGCGGCGGCTCCGACGAGGCGAAAGAAAAGGGGGAGGCTCGCCCGTCTGCCTATCCCATCGTCATGTCGCTCGTCGGAATCGTTGCATGCTTTGGGGTGCAGCTGTGGATGAAGGCGTCCGGAGCCGAAGCGGACGGTCTGCTCATCGGATCTCTCGTGGGGTTGATGGTCTTCCTCGTCACGGGTGCGGTGCCCTGGCGCGACGCCGACGACGTCTTCACCCAAGGGATGAAGATGATGGCCGTCATCGGGTTCATCATGATTTCGGCCCAGGGCTTCGCCGCGGTAATGGAGGCCACTGGCGACGTCAAACCCCTCGTCGCCGACATCTCCAAGGTGTTTGCGGACAATCGGCCGATGGCCGCATTCGCCATGCTCCTGGTGGGGCTCATCGTCACAATGGGGATAGGTTCGTCGTTCTCGACCCTTCCGATCATCACGGCGATCTACGTTCCGCTGTGCGCGTCCCTGGGATTCTCGCCGCTCGCGACGGTTTCCATCATCGGCACCGCAGGGGCTCTGGGCGATGCGGGCTCTCCCGCCTCGGATTCGACCCTCGGCCCGACGGCGGGGCTCAACGCCGACGGTCAGCACGACCACGTGCGCGACACCGTCATACCGACCTTCCTCCACTTCAACCTGCCGCTGCTCGCCGCCGGTTGGATTGCGGCCATGGTGCTGTGAACGCGGTGTCGCGCTGTCGCCGCCAAGGCGGCGACAGCGCAGCCACCGTGCCAAGACGCAGACGGCCTCAGTGCCCCCCGGCCGTACACGGGGACTGCCCGGGCGCGCTGACACCGAGGCGGGCTCACTCCGAGGCGGGCTCACACACTTGCGAGGGAGGAGAATAGCGCGGCGCGCCAGCAGGCCCAATCGTGGCCGCCGCAAAATTCCTTGACGTCGATGCCGGGAACCCGGGCAGCGAGTCGGTGCGCCAGATGCGCTGTGCCCTCGAGCGCGCCGACGTCGATGCGAATCGAATCCCAAGGGGCTTCGGCCAAGGGGCCCGCCAAGTCGAAGCGCCACAGGGAAGGGGACTGGGCGACGACGTGGCGAACCTGCCCTTCGGACAGGGCCGCCGTCCACAGTGCGCTCAGCCCGCCGAGGCTTTGCCCTGCCACCCAGGTGCTCGCGCCGTCGTGAGCCACGTTGTAGTGGCTGCGAAGCTCTGGAAGCCCCCAATCGAGGATGGCATCGACTTGGCCGCAGGGAACGCCGAGGCTTTCCCACCGGTCGCCCTCGCCGCCGGCGTCGAGCATCGCCACGTGGAGCGGGGCAATGGCCCCGGAGGCGATTGCGGCGTCGAGAAGCCGAGGAAGCCTGATGTCTCGCACCCACGTGCCGCCGTCGAAAAGCAAGAACAGCGGTGTGGGGCGGTCGAAATCGGGAACGTCGGCCTTAGGGACGTAAATCCATGCTCGCTCGGAGCCTTCGAAGATCTCTTCGACGCGGCCGTGTGGGGGATGCGGGTCTCCGGACCGGGTGCATTCTCCTTGACCGGCGGCTTCGCCTCCGGTGCGGCGCCCTGCGTCCGAGCACTCGGCCTCGCGCCCGACGTCGCAGCGCCAGAGCTCCGGAGGAGCCTCCGGGCCGGCGGCCAGCGAGAACTCGCCCGCTGTGGATCGCATGGCCTCGGAAGAACGTCGATCCAAGCTCGACGATTCGAGCGCGGCCACGCGCACCGGCCCGTATCCGCGAGCCGCTCTCCAGGGGGAATCCATCGGATCCGCCGCGTTCGTCGCAATCCTGTATGAGGCGCGCCAACTTCGCGGAAGTTTGACGGTGAGCGCCCATGTTCCGGTTCCGCCGAGCCGTGAAAACTCGGCGTTCTCGATGCGTCCTGGCTCAACCAGATCTGCCAGCCACAGCAGAACGCTCCCGGCCGACGGCGCTTCGACGAGCCACGTGTACAGGGCGTCGCGGCCGCACGGTGTGACAATTGGGTTGAGGCGCGAAAGGCCCTCGGCCAGGAGCCTCTCGAAATCCTGGGATTGGAGTGCGAACGCGGCTTCGATTGGGCCGGTGGCTCGCTCGATGGAGGCCGAGTGAATCGGAACGTTGGCCTCGATCTCCCGGTGGGCCCTTCCATGCCTGTCGCGCCAAAGTTTGGGTTGACGGTCAAACCTCATGAAAATCGCCCCGCTGTCCGCTGGCAACAGTCGCCCGCTGTCCGCTGGTCGCAATCGCGCCGCCCGGCCGAAGGCCTGTTTCGAATCGGCTCGGCGCCTGTGGAAACCGCCTAAGGGGATGCGGCATATGCGTTTGAGATTCACGCCGAAGGCTCTGAAATCGCGCGTGGGTCGGGCAACGCGGACGTCGCCCGACCCACATATCGCCTCGGCCTTGCAGTCAGCCTGCGACTGTCTCAGCTCAGCTGGCTTCGAACGGCCTTCGCCGCGCTCACGAGGTTCTCCAGGGTCGCCTTGGTCTCCGGATACGCTCTCGTCTTCAGCCCGCAGTCGGGATTGACCCACACCCGGGAGGCGGGAATGGCCGCGACGGCGGCTTCGATGAGCTCGGTGAGCTCCTCTGTCGAGGGAACGCGCGGGGAGTGGATGTCCCATACGCCGGGGCCTATGCCGCGAACGTAGCCGTGTTCGGCGAGTTCGGGAAGGATCTCCATGCGAGAGCGCGCGGCTTCGATCGACGTGACGTCGGCGTCGAGGGCGTCGATGGCGTCGATGATCTGCCCGAACTCCGAATAGCACAGGTGGGTGTGGATCTGAGTCGAAGGCTCGGCGACGGCGGTGGCCAAGCGGAAGGAGCCGACCGCCCACGCGAGGTAGGCCTCGTGCTCCTCTTCGGCCAGCGGAAGCCGCTCGCGCAGCGCCGGCTCGTCGACCTGGATGATTGCGGCCCCGCCGGCTTGGAGGTCGGCGATCTCGTCGCGCAGCGCCAGGGCGACCTGGTCGGCCGCCTGGGCGATCGGAAGGTCGTCGCGCACGAAAGACCACGCGAGGATCGTGACGGGGCCGGTGAGCATTCCCTTGACCGGACGGTCTGTCAGGGATTGGGCGTAGGCTGTCCACTCGGTGGTCAGCGGCTTGGTGCGCGCGACGTCGCCCCAAAGGATCGACGGGCGCGTGCAGCGCGTGCCGTAAGACTGCACCCAGCCCTGCGACGTGACCGCGAAGCCCTCGAGCAGCTCGGCGAAGTACTGCACCATGTCGTTGCGCTCTGGCTCTCCGTGGACAAGGACGTCCACGTCGAGGCCCTCCTGAAGGGCGATGACGTCGGCTATCTCCGCGCGGATCGCCTCGAGGTAGCCCGCTTCGTCGATCTCGCCGCGGTTGACGGC
>NZ_DBHHEV010000128.1:0-4761 GCF_057238965.1 Peptidiphaga sp. | reverse complement strand
GCTCGTCGGCGACGACTTCTTCGTCACCAACCCCGAGCGCCTCGCCAAGGGCATCGACCTCGGCGCGGCCAACGCCCTCCTCGTGAAGGTCAACCAGATCGGAACGATCTCCGAGACCCTCGAGGCGGTCGAGCTGGCCCATCGCAACGGCTACCGCACGATGACCTCCCACCGTTCCGGCGAGACCGAGGACACCACGATCGCCGACCTGTCCGTCGCCACCAACGCCGGCCAGATCAAGACCGGCGCACCGGCTCGCGGCGAGCGGATCAACAAGTACAACCAGCTCCTGCGCATCGAGGACCAGCTGGGCGAGAACGCCGTTTTCGCCGGCCGCGGCTCCTTCCCGCGTTACAAGGGCTGACCTCGGCGGGCCGACGTCGAATTTGAGCCGAAAGGCCGCCGATCAAGGGACGGCGTCGGCGACGAACCGACGTCGCCCCGTTCATGCGAAGGGAATGCCCCCGGAACTCTCCGGGGGCATTCCCTTGCCTTCGGGCCGTGGCCCTGCTTCTCAAATCTCGGCCCTGCTTTTCAGGCTTTGCCCCTGCTAGTCAGGCTCCGGTCTCGCTTTCAGATCTTGCGGCCGGGGGTGAGGATGTTGTTGGGGTCGAGCGCCTGCTTGATCGCCCTTTGCACCGAGCGCGTGTCGGGGCTGAGCAAGTGGTCGATCTCGGCGTGCTTGAGGTGGCCGATCCCGTGCTCGCCGGAGACCACGCCCTCCATGCCGATTGCCATGCGGCAGATCTCGTCGAGCAGGGACTCGGCCGCAGCCGCCTCCTCGGTGCCTTCGCCGCACTCGACGATCGGGTGGATGTTGCCGTCGCCGGCATGGGCGAGAATCGAGACTTTCCGGCCGCGTTCAGCCGAAATCTCCTCGATTCCGTGGATGGCGTCCGCAAGGCGTGAAATCGGGACGGAAACGTCTCCGATCACCTGCATGCCGTTGGCCGACAGGGCCGGGTAGGCGTCCCTGCGCACCTGGAAGAGCCGCGTGCCCTCCTCGAACTGCACGGCCGTCGCCCCGTATTCGCGGCACACCTGCGCGTACTCTTCGACTGCCCTCTTCGCGTTCTCGCCTTCGGCCTGGCCGAGCAGAAGCGCCGCACCCGGCTGGGGGATCTGAAGGTCGGGATTGCGCTTGTTGACCAGCTCGACCCCGAGGGCGTCGATGAGTTCGAGGGAGACCGGGCGAGGCTCGCACGCCCGAAGCATGACGGTGGCGTATCCGGCGTCCTCCGCCGAATCGAAGCAGGCGAAGAATGTGTAGTTGTCGTACTGATTGAGCGGCTCGATGCGGATGACGGCCTGGGTGATGACGCCCAGCGTCCCCTCCGAGCCGATGAAAAGCTCCTTGAGATTGAGGGACGAGTCGTTTTTGATGGTCTTTGACCCGACGTGGATCACTCTTCCGTCGGCGAGCACCACCTCGAGCGCGCGAACCCAGTTGATCGTCACGCCGTGGCACACGGCCCGCAGGCCTCCGGCGTTGGTGGCGATGTTGCCGCCCACCGAGCACATCGAGGCCGACGCCGGGTCGGGGGCGAAGAAGAAGCCCTCCTTGGCCAGCTCTTTGTTGAGCTGGGCGTTGATGATTCCGGGTTCGACGACGGCGATCCCGTTCTCATGGTCGATCTCGAGGATGCGATTCATGTTGTGGAGGGCGATGATGAGGCCTCCCGGATAGGAGACAGCCCCTCCGGCGAGCCCTGATCCGCCCGTGCGGACCGAAACGGGGACCTTGCGGGCGTTCGCCCATGCCAAGGCGATTGAAACGTCTTCGGTCGTGTCGGCGAATACGGCGCCGAGCGGCTCGCCTTCCGGAACCATCCACGACAAGTCTCTGCCGTAGGGCTCGATGGTGCGTTGATCCGTGACGAAGCGCTCCCCGAGTTTTTCGCGAAGCTCCTGGAGGTCGTCCGTGGTGATGGGCATATTCCCTCTTTCCATGCACTCGTTCGTCATTGAGCGACTGTCCGGGGTGCGGTCCCGGAGGTGCGTAGGTGATATAGCTTACATCCAGATTCTACTCTCAGAGCGGCAAGATGTCAGATGCGTGCACATTGCCCGGACCGACCGTGACGGCGCTCTTCTGGGACTGCGGGGCCCCGCCGCCAATGGGATTGCGAGGCCCAGCCCCCGATGGGATTGCGGGGCCCAGCCCCCGAACGCCCAGAAGGGCGCTGCGGCGCCGAGCGCCGGTGATCGGCGCGGCTCCGCCTCCGAAGCGTTGCGGCCGGCACACGTGTTTGTGCCCGAACCTTTGGAAGGCCGACCGTAGAATTGCTCCTATGAATTCCCGCCAGCCCGCGCCTCGTCGCCCTCGCAACAGCCGACCCCGCAAGCGTTCCGCGCCCCCCGCGCGTTCGGGGGAGAGCTCGCGTTCGACGTCGAACGGCCGAATTCGAGAGGGAAGGCCCTCCCGGCGCCAAGGGGCGAACCCTCGAAATGCGCGCTCGCCGCAACGCCCCGGGGTTCGGCGGGCCAGCGGGCAGGAGGGCAGGCGGCGCTTCGAGACGCGGCGTTCGATCGTCATTCCCGGTTCGAAGGGCACGTATCAGATTTCCTTGCGGATGCTCACCGTCGTTCTATTCGCCCTCGTCGCCCTCATCGTCGTCTTGCCCACCTTCGCCAGATACCTGGACAAGCAGCAGGAGCTTCGCGACGCCAAGGCGCGTCTGTCCTCCGTCCAAGAGCACAATGCCGAGCTTGAGCGCGAGCTGAAGCTGTGGAAGGACGACAATTACGTCAAGACCCAAGCCAGAAAGCGCCTCGGATACGTCATGCCCGGGCAGACGCTCTACGTCGTCACGGATCCCTCGAAGGGCACGGCGACGGAGCGGCTGCAGAAGAAGGTTGAGTCCGTCAATAGGAAGCGCAGGGCGGCCACCCCGTGGTACACGACCATGTGGGACTCCGTGAAAATCGCGGGGCAGAGCGGAAAAGCGGACAATGTGGACGACGTTCCCGTCGTCGGAGGGAAAGGCGGCGCAGGCAAGTGATCGATGATCTTGCGGCCATAGCTGTTCATGCGACGCCGGTTCGCCCCGGGGACGTCGAGGCGATCGAAGCCCAACTCGGCAGACGCCCGCGGGGCCTCGTCGGAATAGGCGCGAGATGCGCGTGCGGCGCCCCGGCGGTGACGGTCACCGAGCCTCGTTTGCCCGACGGCACGCCGTTTCCCACTCTTTTCTATCTCACGCTTCCGAGCGTGGTGTACGGAATGTCCCGTCTGGAGGCCGAAGGCCGCATGGCGGAGCTCAACGCGCGCTTGGCCGAGGACGCCGACCTTGCCGCAGGCCACCGCGCCGCGCACGCCGATTACATCGAGCGCAGGCGCCTCCTTGGGAATGTGCCCGAGATCGCCAATGTGAGCGCCGGGGGGATGCCCGACCGCGTGAAATGCCTCCACGCCCTGGCGGCCTACTCCATGAGCGTCGGGGAGGGCGTATGCCCGGTCGGCGATCTCGCCTTGAGGGCCGCGGCGTGGGATCCGGCCGTGTGCCATTGCGGCGAGGACGCGCAAAGGACTGTGCTGGGGGTCCAAAGCGCGGCGTCGGGCGGCGAAGGCGCCCAGTCTGTTCAAGGACGGGCCGAGTGAGCGTCGCGGGCATCGATTGCGGAACGAATTCGATACGTCTGCTCATCGCCGAGGCCGCCCCGGACGGCTCCTTGCGCGACCTCGTCCGAGAAATGAAGGTGGTGCGGCTAGGCCAGGGGGTCGATCGGACGGGAGAGTTCGCACAGGAAGCCCTTGAACGAGCCTTCGCGGCCGCAGAAGAATACGGGGAGGCCTGCCGCGCCCACGGCGTCGCGTCGATTCGCTTCGCGGCGACGTCGGCCGCGCGCGATGCGCGCAACCGCGATGTCTTCGTGGAAGGGGTGCGCTCGCGATTGGGAGTCTCCCCGCAGATTCTCAGCGGGGAAGAGGAGGCTCGGGTTGGCTTTGCCGGCGCGATTTCGGGGATGCCGCGCGGAACGGAGAGCCCCCTGCTGGCCGTCGATTTAGGCGGCGGTTCCACGGAGATCGCATTGGGGACGATGTCGGGAGAGCTGCTCGGGGCGTACTCGATGGACGTCGGGTGCGTGCGGATGCACGAGAGGCACCTTGGCGCGGACGCGCCCGATTCGCAGGCTGTGGAGGCCGCGCGCAGGGACGTGAACGTGGCGCTCGACGCCGCAGAGGAGCACGTCGACCTCGGCGCCGCCAAGGGGCTCATCGGCTTGGCTGGCTCGGTCACCACGATCACGGCGAAGGCTTTGGGGCTTCGATCCTATGATCCCGAGCGCATTCATGGAACCGTTCTGAGCGTCGAGGAGACGCTTGTGACATGCGATTGGTTTCTGAGTTCGACGCGCGCCGAGCGCGAGGCGCTCGGATTCATGCATCCCGGCAGGGTGGACGTCATAGCCGCCGGAGCGCTCGTCTGGGGCGAGGTCGTCGCGAGGGCGGCGGCCAGAGTTCGCGAAGCCGGAGGCGAGCTTGCGGGCGTCACGACGTCTGAACACGACATCCTCGACGGCCTGGCGATGTGGGCCGCCCGCGACCCCCAGCCGCCGAGCTGGCGGGGGAGCGAGCCGTCGCTCGAGAAGTAGAGGCCGACGGGCGCCCTAGGGCTTCGGACGGCGCCCGCGGCGGTCCCCGCGAATGCCGTCGCGTCGCGGACCGTCCTCGCGCCTGTTCGGCGCATGGCGCAGGTGTGAGTGGGGATCAAGGCCGGGGCCGCGAATTGCCGAGCGCAGGCGCAGTCGCAAAGCGAC
>NZ_DBHHEV010000127.1:0-5059 GCF_057238965.1 Peptidiphaga sp. | reverse complement strand
TGAGCGTTTGCCTCCCGCGAAGCTGTCTGGGACCTCGTCTCCAGCAAGCGGGAGCGCGCCTCCTCCAGCGCGGCCGCCGCGGCGCTGAGCTCCGCGGAGCTCGCCTCGTGGCGCTCGGTCAGCGGGTCTTCAGCTTGGGCTCCGGCCACAATGTCCTGCTCGAGCCTTGCCACTTCGGCCTTTGCCTGATCGGCCCGCCGTTTCGCCGCCTCCAAGCTTTCGCCTGCCCTGCGTTTCTCAGCTTCGAGGGCTTCGACCCGGCTTGACGCAGCGGAGATCTGTCCGGCCATCCTCGCGGCGTCCTCGCGCTTGTCGGCGGCGGCTTTGGCGAGGGCGGCACGCTCGCGCTCGGCCCGATGCTCGGCGTCCTCGGCATCTTCACGTTCGGAGATCGCTGCCGTGAGGGCATCTTGCGCGGTCGCGGCCCGCTCCCTCAGCTCGTCCTCTTCGGCGCGCGCCCGATCGGCTCGCCGGACGATGTCCTCCGGCCTCTCCCCGTGGAAAGGCCTCGCCGCAGACGCGAGAGATCGCTGCCTTTCACCGGCGAGCTGACCCAAGGAACGGAAGCGCTCTTCCAGAGAGGACGCTTTCTCCCACCTTTCAATGAGCGCAGCCAGCTTGGGATTTGCAGCGGCGGCCTCGGCCTCGAGTCGGGCGAGCCGCGCTTGGGCGTCGCCAACTCGCGCCCTCTTGTCCGCCCGCCGTTCCGAGAGCTTCGATTCGTCCACCTCGTGCGACTCGACCCTTGCCTGCTGCTGCGCGAGATCGTCGGCCAGCAGCCGCGCTTTGGCGTCGCGGGCCTCGGCCTGCATGACCTGGGCCTTGCGGGCGGCTTCCGCCTGCCTCGCCAAGGGCCCGAGCTGCCTGCGCAATTCGGCCGAAAGATCCTCGATCCTCGCCAAAGACCCGCTCATCGATTCGAGTTTGCGCAGAGCCTTCTCTTTCCGCCGCCGATGTTTGAGGACTCCGGCCGCCTCCTCGATGAACCCTCTGCGGTCCTCCGCGCCTGCTTTGAGCACTTCGTCAAGCTTGCCTTGGCCGATGATGACGTGCATCTCACGCACCATGCCCGTGTCTGAAAGGAGCTCCTGGATGTCGAGCAGCCTGCAGGACGCGCCGTTGATCGCGTACTCAGATCCCCCGCTGCGGAAAAGCGTTCTGGAGATCGTCACTTCCGTGTAGTCGATCGGCAAAACCCCGTCGGAGTTGTCGATCGTGAGCGAGACCTCGGCCCTGCCGAGAGCCGGACGCTTGGACGTTCCCGCGAAGATGACGTCGGCCATATTGCCTCCGCGGAGATTCTTCGCTCCCTGTTCTCCCATCACCCAGGCCAGCGCGTCGACGACGTTGGACTTGCCGGACCCGTTCGGGCCGACGACGCAGTTGATGCCCGGCTCGAACCTCAAAGTGGTGGCGGCCGCGAAGGATTTGAACCCTCGGAGCGTCAAAGTCTTCAGGTGCACATACACACGATAAGACACATAGGCAAATTACGTGATCTTTCTGGCCAGCCAGCTATAATGTATCCCCCATTTCTCGCGGATCTTAACGATCCCATACTCTCCGAGAATCCACATGTCAAGTGTGAGCACACCCCTTGACTTATCGGATAGACTGGGGAATGATATGTCACCGTACGAGACAATCCCCAAATGTCGTACCACTACACGGGGAGTGAGAATACCCAGTGGTTAATTTTATCTTAGAAAGAAGGGACCAGATACTCTTCGCCGCCTGGCAGCACCTTTCGCTAGTCACGCAGTGCTTGCTGTTGGCGACCGTCATCGGAACGGTCATTGCGGCGCTCAGCTATCGGAGCAGTCTGTTTACATCCCTTACAAACAATATTTCCGCCATAGGGTTGACAATACCTTCGTTTGCCCTTATTGGCTTGCTTATAGCGCCAGCGGGTTTCGGAGTTTTGCCCGCAGTCGTCGTCGTGACGTTCTACGCGGCCCTGCCGATCCTGCGCAACGCCCTCGTCGGCTTTTCCGGCGTCGACCGCAATATTGTGGAAGCCGCCAGAGGCCAAGGAATGTCGAAGTCCGCGACCTTCCTCAAGGTCGAGCTTCCACTCGCCTGGCCCGTCATCTTGGCGGGAATGCGGATTTCGGCGCAAATGTCCATGGGCATCGCGGCGATCTCCGCATACGTGCTCGGCCCCGGGCTCGGAGGCTACATCTTCTCCGGCCTTTCGCGGCTCGGCGGGGCGAACTCCTTCGAGTCCGTCCTCACCGGCGTCGTGGCCATCATTTTGCTGGCGTTCATACTCGACGGTCTCCTCGTTCTGCTCGGCCGTCTGACGATTTCACGAGGTATCAATGTCTGAGAACAATTCTGCCAACCCGACCCTCGGGACCGATTCCGCGACCGACGACCCTTCGATCACCGGCGCGACGATCATCTTGGAGGAGGTGACGAAGGACTATGGCGGCGCCCAGCCCGCGGTCGACCATCTCACGCTTGAAATCCCCGCCGGCCAGACGGTTATGTTCGTCGGACCGTCGGGATGCGGCAAAACGACGACGCTGAAAATGATCAACCGGCTCATCGAGCCCACATCCGGCCGCATCGTGATCAACGGCGACGACGTCACGCAGATGAACGGCGACAAACTGCGCCGCCACATCGGCTACGTCATCCAGGCGGGCGGCCTCCTCCCGCATATGACGGTCGCCGAAAACATCGCCATCGTCCCCAAACTCCTCGGATGGGACAAGAAGCGGATATCCGAACGCGTCGATGAGCTTCTGGACCTCGTTTCGCTCGAGCCCGGCGAATACCGCAACCGTTATCCCAAAGAGCTCTCAGGCGGCCAGCAACAGCGCGTCGGCGTGGCGCGCGCCCTCGCTGCGGATCCGCCGGTCCTCCTCATGGACGAGCCTTTCGGCGCCGTGGACCCCATTACCCGTCAGCGCCTCCAAGACGAGCTCATCCACATCCAGTCCGAGCTCCACAAGACGGTCGTCTTTGTCACGCACGACTTCGACGAGGCCATCAAACTCGGCGACTGGATCGTCATCTTCAACGTCGGCGGCCAAATCATGCAGTACGACACCCCCGACCAGATTTTGGCGAATCCCGCGAACGAATTCGTCGAAGACTTCATCGGCTCAGGCGCGGGCCTGCGCCAGCTCGGCCTCGCGAGAGTCAGCGCTGTTCAGCTCAAGGAAGCCGTTCGCGCCCGCCCGGGCGAAGACACGCGCGAGGTCGCCAAGCGGATCAGGGACGCCGGCGTGCGCCACGCGGCGGTTCTCGACCTCAAAGAACGTCCGGTGGGATGGGTCACGCCCAAGCAGCTTTTGCGCACGGACCGGGTGAAGACCAAGTACTCCGACGATTTCCCGCTGGTGGGCGCCAGCTCGTCGCTCGACGACGCCCTCGACGCCATGCTGGTTGCGGGATCGACCGAAGCGCTCGTCCACGGCAAGCGGGGCAAGTTCCTCGGACTCATCACGGTCAACACCGTCATTCGAGCCATGGAGGAGATCTCCTCGAAGAATCCGGAAGACACCCCCGACGCGCCGATGGGGCACAACGCGGGAGCCTCCACGGACGACGCCGACTCCGAGGCCGTCGACTCCGAAGACGGATCGCAAGCTTCCGAAGGCTCCCAGCCCGCCGAAGCGGAGTCCCCCGAGGCAGACGCGACCCTCGAGAACAGCGGTGAAGGCGTATGACCAAGGCAAGGAAAAAGGTCAATGGATTGACGTGGAGGAGCCTGCTCGTCCAGCCCATTGCCCTGCTCATCATTCTCATCGTCATGCTGACATGGCTGAACACCGCGGATTTGAGCGAAACAGAGAAAGTCACCCTCGCCTCCGCCCAGCTGCAAAGGCTGACTTTGGAGCACCTCAATCTGACGGTCGTATCGGCGGTCATCGTGCTTGCGTTGGCCATTCCCATGGGGATCATCCTCACGAGAAAGCCGTTCCGACGCCTGTCCACGCCCGTCATGGTGCTCGCAAACATCGGACAGGCCGCTCCGACGGTGGGCCTCGTCGTCCTTTTTGCCTTCTGGCTCGACTTCGGATACAAAGCGGCGCTGGCAAGCCTGGTGGTCTACGCGTTCCTGCCCGTCCTGAAGAACACGATGGTGGGCCTGCGGGCGGTCGACCCGAAACTCGTCGAGGCCGCCCGAGGCATGGGAATGTCAAGCCCGGCCATTCTCGCCAAGGTAGAGCTTCCCCTCGCCGTTCCGGTCATGCTCGCGGGCATCCGCACGGCGCTCGTTCTCCTCGTGGGAAGCGCCACGCTGGCCACATTCGTCAAGGGCGGCGGCCTCGGCCTCCTCATCACGACGGGCGTCAACCTCAACCTGACCCGGGTGCTTGTGTTCGGATCCTTGCTTGTCGCGGTTCTCGCGCTCGCCGTCGATTGGGCGGCACGCGTCGTCGAATTTGTCTTCTACCCGAGGGGGCTGTGAATATGAGAGCGAAACGAAAACGCGCGCTTCCGCCGCTCGCCGCCTGCCCGACCAGCCTGTCGGCGTGCGGACTCCAGCCGTCGACTTCCGGCATCGAGCCCGTCGGCCCGGGCAAGATCAAGCCGATTCCCGGGGCCAAGGGCATAAAAGTCACCGTGGGGTCGAAGGCTTTCACAGAGCAGCTGATCCTCGGCAAGATCGCGGTCTACACCGCCGAGGCCTCCGGTTTCGACGTCGTCGACATGACGAGCGTCCCAGGCTCGCAGCCCGCCCGTCAGCTTATGGTCAACGGCGAGACGAACCTGGGCTGGGAGTACACCGGAACCGCATGGCTCACCTATATGGGCCACACTCACGGAATGGCCAATCAGAAGGCGCAGTGGAAGGCAGTGAGCGATCAGGACCGCCCCAACGGAATCACCTGGGGCAAACCCTCGAAGCTCAACAACACCTACGCGTTGGCGGTGCGCGAGGAATACGCGAAGGAAGAGGGGATTGAGAAACTCTCCGACATCGCGAAGCTTCCCCCTGCCAAACGGACGCTATGCGTGGACGCAGAGTTCAACTCCCGCACCGACGGCCTCAATCCGCTGCTCAGCAAGTACGGAATTCCGCGCGGAAACCCCAACGGCG
>NZ_DBHHEV010000126.1:0-5093 GCF_057238965.1 Peptidiphaga sp. | reverse complement strand
GAGCGAGTGCAGAAGGCGTCGGTTGTCTTAGAGTCGAACGCCTTAAAAGAAAGCGGCGGCGCTGAAACGACTGCCGGCGGCCTTCAATCCGAAGGCCGCCGTGGAAAACGTCACTGGTCGGGCTTGGGGCGCCAGGCCTCGCCGTCGTTCTGAGGCGACGGCGCAGCTTCTTCGGACGCAGAAGGGCTCGACGCCGAAGCCCCCTGTTGGAGGGGCTGATCCTGGGCCTGGGCGGGCGCTTGCGTTCCCTCGTCCGGCATCCCGCCCGCTTGAGGGGCGCTGCCGGTCTGGGGCGCACTGTCAGTCTGGGGTGCGCCGTCAGCCTGGGGAGTGCCGTCGGTTTCGGGCGTCGCCTCAGCTTGCGGAGCCTGCTTGCTTTGGGGCGAGGTTTCCTGAGGAGCCGACTCGCTGTGAGGCGCTTGAGAAACCTGTCCGTTCGGCGTCGGCCCGCCCTCCTGCCCTTGTGCGGGCTGGCTTTGCTCCGGTTGGATCTGCTGCCCTTGCGCAGGCTGGCTTTGCACAGCCATGTTGTTCGGCGCCTGTCCGAACTGCGGCTGATTGAACTGCGGTTGGGCGGAAGAAGGCTGCGGCTCGGGGCGAGAAGCCTCTGGCTGACCGAAGGGCGACGGTTGGCTGCCCGGGACCTGCTGATTGCCAGGAGCATGCTGAGCGTTGAACGGCTGCTGCGGGTCGTTCGGCTGTTGCTGCGGCGCGCCGGGGCTTTGGAAGTCCCCTTGTTGCCCGTGCGTTTGCGCGGGCTGCGCCTGTCCGTACGGCTGAGCGGGCTGGTTCGCACCGTATGGCTGCTGCCCGTAAGGCTGCGCAGGCTGCTGGCTCCCTCCATACGGCTGCGCCGCAGGAGAGCCGTAGCCTCGACGGCGCGGAAGCCGGCCAACGGGTTTCCGGAGCTGACTGCGCCGACATGGGAGGGGCTCCCGTGTAACTCGAACCCGCCGACTGGGCGAAAGGCGGCTGCCGCTCGAAGGGCGCCTGAGTCGAATACGGCTGGCCGTAAGGCTGAACGGGCGGGAATTGACCGGTCCTGTTCTGATCGCCAGGAAGCGGCTGTCCCGTGGCGCCCGCAGGCGGCGCAAGCGTCGATTCTTGGTTCGTGTAGGGAGCGGAGAGATAAGAGCCCCCGGTGTGGACCTCGGAGCCGGCTCCCGCCCTCAGGCCGCTGATCAGCGTGAGAAGCCCTCCCAGGGTCAAAACGATTCCGCCGATTCCGATGAGCCAGAAGCCGATTCCCCGAGAGGCGTCGTCGCTGAACTTCGCGGGCTGGAAGTTGACAGCCCAGTTGCTGACAGTGACGAGGCCCGCGAGAGTCTGCGCCAGCCCGGCTGCAAGCCCGCCCGCCTTGGGCGATTTCTTCATGAGCGACGGGATGATTACGGCGACGACGGCGACGATGCCGACTGCGAGAGTCAGGGAGAAAGGCCCCATTGAGCCCTTGTAATCGCCCGAGTTCAGCCACGAGAGGTCTCCGCCGTCGGCCTTGAAGTAGGGGAGGAAGAGGCCTATGACGGCGAGAAGGGCGCCGATTCCTCCGACGAGCGCCGCGATGCTCGTCTTTCCCGAACTTGCCTTGGGCTTGGGGGCTGCAGGCGAATCGTGGTCCGCAAAGGGCGACGAGTACGCCTGTCGATCGGTCGAATCCTTGCCGATCTGTCCGGTGACCGTGGCATTCTGCGGAGGATACTGAGTGCTCATAAGAGAATGGTATTCGCTGGAAGCCGTCGGCGGCATGGAACTCGCCACATGTCCGCATTCTGAAAAGCTCTCGGCGGACGACGTCGATCAGTCCACTCTGCCGTATGGAGGCCTGAAAGAACTGGAGGGCCTCCCTGAACTGTGGCCTGCGGGAGACGAGCCGGTGTGCGGCCCGGTGCGCTCGTTGCCGGGGCTCTGGGGATTTTGCCCGTAGCTCGGCTGAGGGCGCGCCCCCTCGGCGGCAAAGACGTTTCCCACGGCCCTAGGGTCTCCCGCGAAGTCTGATGGCGACTTGTCCGAAGACTGCCGCAGATAGGCGACCCCAATCACCTTCGGAGTGGCCTTCGTCGCTAGAACGATTCCAAGAATCCCGCATGCGAGTAGAAGAAGGCCTGCTGCAAGAATCAGCCAGAAACCGAGCCTCGGACTGTACGAATATTCTCTAACCTGTTGTCTGAAAATGGTTCGCTTCTCGCCGATTGATATGGCGAGGACGGCGCCGCTCGTCATTAGGCAAGCCGTGCAAGGCGCCCACTGGGAGGCGCCGGTTTTGTGACGACGCAGGACGAGGGCGAGGAGCGCAAAAACGACGATTGCGAAGAAGATGTAAAGGAAAAAGTATCCGCCGCCGAAGGCGGCAAGGGTATTCTTATCCGAATTAGAGTCCGAGCTGGAGGAGGAATCTCGCCAGTTGAACCTGTGGTAGGGGACGAAACAGCCGGCGACGAGGATTGTCGCTCCCACCCCCGAAAGGGCTGCGGTCACGATGTTGAGGGTATTCTTCCGCCCCGATGCTGCATAGAGGCCGAGAGCGTCTATGCCGAAGGGCGCGGAGGGATCCGGGATTGGCTGGTTTGAGGGCGCGAACGGGCCTGTCGGCGTCGCATTGGGCGACGAAGGGAAGTTGCTTGTCATGATGTCAGCGTAGTTCGACATCCCAGTAGGGCAGGGCTGCTCGTCCATCATGTGGTCGCTCGCAAAGTCTGCACGCTTGCAGGGGACTTCGTATGACTGCTGGGAACATCGGATGTGCTTGGAGAAGTGCACAGCAATCGACTGGTCTCGTTCGCTATTGGCAGGAATGTGTGATGTGCTCGGAAAAGTGGGTGGTTCCATCTAGAAACTCCTGGTGCCGTTTCGAATGCAATTGGCTCCGTTTCGGGGGCAAACAGAAGCGTTTTGAGTGCCAGCGGTGCTGTTTCGGGACCTTCTAAAGTTGTCAGCTGCATGACGGCATCGGTTGAGTGTCTGGACGCGGTCGCTGAGCATCGGGTAGGGTTGTTCGCTCACGCCTTTGTGTGCATGGCCGACTTTGCTGGCATGTTCGCGGGGAGTTTCGCGTTCGCGCGATCGGCGATGCGGATGCGCGCTGTTCGGGTGAGCTCGATACTATTACAAAACGATATCTGGGTGGGCTCGGGAACTTTTCCCTTGTTTCGCGCTGAAAAGTCAAACCCTGAAGGTGTGAGATGCGATACGTGGGTGGCCAAAAAGATAACGATTTGGTTACACTCGTATCAGAATCGTTATCAACCGGTTCCCGTTTCGCGGGTCCGCCGATAGAACAAGGAGAGATCGTAGTGGGTCGTCACAGCGTTGCCCAAGGCGAAGCATTCGAGTTCAACATAGATCTGTCGAAAGCCCCCGCGCCCGGTTCGAGGCGCGCCGCGCGCTTGGCCGCGCGTGCTCAGCAGGGGCTGAGCCAGAGCCTTCTCCATCCGGATTCGCCGCTTGGATACCTCGTGCGGCCGTTCACGGAGAACGAAGAGGAGGCTCACGCCGCAGCTGCCGCCGAGGCGCCGGTTCCCGAGGCTCCAGTCGAGGCGGCGCCGGTTGACGCACTCGTGGACGAGGAGCTGGCTTCGGTCGGCGCGACGTCGACGAAGAAGAGCCGTTTCTCCCTTTTTTCCCGCTCACGCGCAGCCGTTGTGGCGGTTGTCGCCCCCGCCTCCGGCATCGGGGGCATTGCTGCGGGCACGCTCTCGGTCGCCAATGAGAACGATGCCCACCGTTTGGACGCCACGGCCGGCGTCGCCCAGCTTGCTCCGGTTCAGGAAAAGGCGGCGAAGGCGACCTTCACCGTTTCCGTCGATGGCCAAAAGCGAACCGTCACAACCACAAAGCCTACGCTTTTGGGCGCTTTGGCCGACGCCGGCATAACCGTCGACGGCGACGACAAAGTCTCGCAGGAGATGTCCGCCCCGGTGGCCGACGGCTCGACCGTGACCATCACTCGCGTTGAGAAGAAGACGGTGACCGAGGACGTCGCCAACGCGCACAAGAGCAGCAAGGTCGATGACTCCAGCCTCGCCAAGGGGTCGACGGAGGTCAAGACCAAAGGCGTCGATGGCGTCACCGCCAACACCTATGAAGTAACGTATGAGAATGGCAAAGAGACCGGGCGCACGCTCGTCGTCTCGAGCGTCAAGGTTGCTCGTGTCGACGAGGTCGTCAGCGTCGGCACAAAGGAGGCTCCGCCCACCAAGACCGTCACGACCGGCGACGGAGGGACGGCAGAGGTCCCGTCTGGCGGCGCAACGCCCGCTCCGGCTGGCTCATCCCAGCAGATTGCGGCGTCGATGATGGGATCCTACGGCTGGGGCGGCGATCAGTTCTCTTGCTTGGTCAAGCTTTGGACCAAGGAATCGAACTGGAACTCGCACGCTCTCAACTCCTACTCGGGCGCCTACGGAATCCCGCAGGCCCTGCCGGGGTCGAAGATGGCCTCCGCCGGCGCCGACTGGCAGACGAATCCCGCCACCCAGATTAAGTGGGGACTCGGCTACATCAAGGGCCGCTACGGCACGCCGTGCGGCGCGTGGGGCCACTCCCAAAGCACCGGTTGGTACTGATCGGGACTCTTTGACGCCGATCGGAACTGTCCGCATTTGACGAAAACGACATCCGCTTTGCTCGGGGCCAGCCACATTCGTGAGCTGGCCTCGACGCTCGGTATACGGCCGACGAAAACGCTTGGGCAGAACTTCGTCCACGACGCCGGGACGGTCCGCCGGATAGTGCGCGACGCCGGAGTGCGGCCCGGTGACGTCGTTCTGGAAGTCGGTCCCGGCTTGGGGTCGCTCACTCTGGCCCTGTTGGAGGCCGGGGCCGTCGTGTGCGCCGTTGAAATCGATCCGCTTCTGGCCGGCGCGCTTGAATCGACGGTCGCGGCGCGCATGCCCGAGGCGGTCGAGCGGCTGGCCGTTGCCAATCTCGACGCCTTGGATGTAAAGGCCCCTTCGAATCTTCCCGTTCCCAGACGCCTCCAGATCAAGGAAGGATGCCCGCACAGGGTTGTCGAACCGGCGCCGGAGACGGCTGAACCCGAGCCGGAGAGCGTGGATTCCGCGGGGGAGTCCGTGCGGACGGGTCAGACCCCCGCG
>NZ_DBHHEV010000125.1:4893-5102 GCF_057238965.1 Peptidiphaga sp. | reverse complement strand
TGGGCCGTCCACGCGACCCGCGCGGAGCTCACACGGTCGCGAACTGGACCTCGACTTCGACCGGGGTGTCCAAGGGGAGGACGGCTACGCCCACGGCCGAGCGCGAATGCCTTCCCGCTTCGCCGAAGATTTCCCCGAGAATTTCGGACGCGCCGTTGGCCACTGCGGCCTGCCCTGTGAAATCGGGCGCCGACGAGACGAAGACGGTC
>NZ_DBHHEV010000125.1:0-4883 GCF_057238965.1 Peptidiphaga sp. | reverse complement strand
ACCCGAGACAGGCCGTCCAGCCCGCCGGCCTGCGCCGCAGCCGCGGCCAAGGCGTTGAGGGCGGCTACGCGGGCGAGGCCCTTCGCGTCTTCGGCGGGGACGTCCGAGCCGACTTTGCCCTTGGCGGGCAAAGCGCCGTCGACGAGCGGAAGCTGGCCAGAGGTGCGGATGACGTCGCCAAAGCGGGTCGCCGGCACGTATGCGGCGACGGGCGCGGCAACCGGCGGAAGCTCGATCCCGAGCTCGGCAAGGCGATCTGAGACGCCCATCCGTCAGTCCTTCGGCCGTTTGAGGTAAGCCACCAGGTTTTGCCCGTCGGGTCCGGGGATGACGGCGACGAGCTCCCACCCGTCGTCGCCCCAAGTGTCGAGTATTGCCTTTGTATTGTGAATGATCAGAGGAATTGTCGCGTACTCCCATTTCTGCATGGAGACAAGCTTACCCCCAGCCGCAGCGCGCGTCACTCGTCGTCCTCGTCGCCTTTGCGTTCCCCCTCTTTCTTCTGAGCGTTCCGACGCGAGAGGCGCAGCGGCTTGCCTTCGCGGATCGCGACGAAAACGGGATCTGGAGAGGACGTGATGGACTCGTACCAATCCGCCTGTTCGGGGACGGCGCGCAGAAGCTGGCGCCGCTCGCGCTCGGTCAATCCGCCCCACAGGCCGTAGCGCATATTCGACTGAAGGGCGTCGGCGAGGCACATGAGGCGAACCGAGCAGTTGCGGCAGATGTCCCTCATCTCCCTTTGCGCCGAAGAAGTGGAGAACAAAGCCTCGGCGTCGCAGCTCCCACAGTTCGCATTGTCCGCCCATCGCGGATCCAAAGGTCCTGCAGGCATATTCGCCTCCTAACAACGTCGTCGTTGTTGCTTGCCCTTAAACTCTTCGTACCCAGCCCTTATACATGACGAATGGGGACCCCCACAAGACCCCCGCATCCCCGCCCGCCGCAGCTTTCCGCGGCTTTCCGCGGCATCTTGCCCCTTCCAGAATTTAACCCCCTCGGAGTTTCTTTCCCGGCGCGTCCCTTTTCACGCCGCCGCGAGCCGCATGCACCCTTGCCGGGGCGGTTCCGGGCAACGGCCGGTTCGACGGCCGGGCCTGCCAGGTCGGCAGCGGTTTGACGGCGACGCCCGGTTCGACGGCGGGGGGGCAGCCGCCCCTCTTCCGACTCGGCGCCGATCGCGCCGCTTGCACCGGGCGCATATGAGCGTGCCGTCCAGTCCGGTCTCGCGGAACACGATCGCGCCGCCCGCACGGGGCGCATATCACGGCCGGATCTGCTTTGCCGAGAGGACATCCCAAGGTTCACCACGTATCCTGACACTATGTCGAATACGAGCCGAGGCGGCGCAACCATGCGTCAAATCTTCACACTCGTCGGAGCCATCTTGGGCATGTGCCTCATCGGCGGGACCCTTCTCGCAGGCCTCATCATGCCGATAGCTACGACCTCCGGCACCGGAGTCAATGCGGTGACCGCCATGTTCGAGGAAAGCCCCGACGACCTCGGATTCGTCGAACCCTCGGAGCAATCGGTGCTTCTTGCCTCCGACGGGAGCCAGATCGCGACCTTCTACACGGAAAACAGGGTCGTCGTCGCATCGAACAAGATCTCCAAGCATATGAAGAACGCCGCCGTCTCGATCGAGGACAGGCGTTTTTACGAGCACCACGGCATCGACGTCCAAGGCCTGGCGGGGGCGTTCGTCAACAACCTCACGGGAGGCAGCACGGCCGGCGGCTCGTCCATCACGCAGCAGTACGTCAAGAACGCCCTCATCGAGCAGGGGCGCGTGAAGAACGACCACAATCTCATTGAGCAGGCCACCGAGCGCACGATCGCCAGAAAGATCAACGAGGCGCGGCTCGCGATCGCCGTCGAACGGAAGATGTCGAAAGACGAGATCCTCGCCGGGTACCTCAACCTGGCCCAATTCGGCCCCAACCGCTACGGCGTCGAGGCTTCCGCCCAGTACTTCTTCTCCAAGTCCGCGAAGGACTTGAACATCCCCGAGTCCGCAATGCTCGCGGGAATCACGCAGTCTCCCGCGCGCTGGAACCCGGTCAAGCACCCCGAGGAGGCCAAGACCAGGCGCGACACGGTCATCCGCGAAATGTACCGCAACGGCTACATCACGAAGGAGGAGATGACCTCTTCCCAGAACGTCCCGATCGCCGACATGCTCCACATTTCGGAGAAGCCCACGGGGTGCGCGGCGGCGGGGAGCGCGGCCTACTTCTGCGAGTACGTTCGCAACGATCTGCTGAACGACGAAAGCTGGGGCAAGAATCGCAATGACAGGGTCGCAAAGCTGTACCATGGCGGCCTGACGATCCAGACCACCCTGGACCCGAAGAAGCAGAAGGACGCCCACGACGCCCTCGTCAACCACATCCCGACCGACGACGCCTCCAACATCCAAACCGCGATGTCGAGCGTGGAACCGGGCACCGGCCACATTGTCGCGATGGCGCAGAACACCAACTACGGCAACGCCACCGAGGCCGACCCCCGCGCCACCAAGGTCAACCTCAACGTCAGCCGCAGCATGGGCGGCGGAACCGGTTTCCAGTCCGGTTCGACGTTCAAAGTCTTCACCCTCATCGAATGGCTGAAGAGCGGCCGCTCGCAGTACGACATCATCAATTCGAACGGAGGAACCCTCCCCCGCGGTTCCTGGAACATCCCCTGCTCGCCCAAGTCCCGGGACAACTACAAGTTCGGCAACCTCGAGGCCGTGGGCGGCGGCATGATGTCGGTGCTCGAATCCACTCGCAAATCCGTCAACGGCTCCTTCGTCCGCATGGCAAACAAGCTGAACCTGTGCGACATCGCCGACACGGCCAAGAACATGGGCGTCGAGCGAGGCGACGGGGGCAAGTGGAAGTACTTCCCGTCGATGGTCCTTGGCGCCAACGAAGTCACCCCCCTGTCAATGGCGAGCGCCGTCTCGACTTTGGGCGCCGAAGGCCTTCGCTGCAAGCCCCAGTCCTTTACGAAGGTCTCCGACTCCAACGGCAACGTCCTCGCCTCGAAGGACCCGGATTGCGATCAGGTTCTCGACAAAGAAATCGCCCGCAAGACGACCTCTGTCCTCAGGCAGGTCGTCGCACCGGGGGCGACGGGCGAGAACGCTCAGGTCCCCGGCCGCGAAGTCGCAGGGAAGACGGGCACGGCCAACGACGACACGAACGCCTGGTTCATGGGCTACACCCCCCAGTTGGCCAGCGCCGTGTGGCAGGGCCACATGTCTCGGACGAAGACCATGTTCAACGCCGTCATCAAGGGAAAGCGGTACGGTGAGGTCTACGGCGGCCTTTTCCCCGCGATGATCTTCTCGACGTACACGAAGGCGGCCCTCGACGGTCAGCCCAACAAGCACCTCAACGACGGCAAGCAGTCTGCCCCGCCCTCGAGCAGCCCAAGCAGCAAGTCGCCTAGCCCCAGCCCCACCCCGTCTGCCGTTTCCCCGAGCGAAGGTTCCAGCGGCTCCCAAACGAGCCAAACGCCCTCAGAAGACCAGTCCAAGCACAAGGACGACGAGGACGACGGCAACGGCGGCGGCGAAGTCGACGACGGAAACGACTGAGCGGCGATGAAGCTGAGCCACCCTTTTCGACGCGGACTCAAGCCGTGAGCTTGGGCAAGGCAGCCGCCCGAATCGCGGCAGCCGGAACCGCCGCCGGGTTTGCAACCGGGCTGTGGAGCCTCGCCGAGGCTCAGGCGTTTGCGTTGCGCCGCCGCACTCTTGTTTTGGATCCGAGGGCATCTTCAGCCGATTGCTCCGTCGAGCCCGTCGCGGGGGGCTCGACGGCATCTGAGCCGAAGGCCTCCGTTCGGGGGCAAAGCGATGCATTGGACCCGCCTTTTTCCGCCCCCGCGAAAGACGCAGTTTCCCTCGACGACGGCGACCCCCGGCGCCTGAGGGTCCTGCATCTGTCGGATATCCATCTGCTCGCGTGGCAACGGCGAAAGCTGGCCTGGATCGAGAAGCTGGCCGACGAGGGCCCCGACCTCCTCGTCCTCACGGGAGACTCCATCGCCCACTCGGCCGCTGTCGCGCCGCTGCTTCGCACGCTCTCCGTTTTCGCGGGGCTGCCGGGGCTGTTCGTCTTCGGCTCGAACGACTACTACCCTCCGCGGCCCAAGAATCCCTTCACATACTTCAAAGCGCCCTCCTCGCATTCCCACGGGGGCAAAGTGCGCGAGCTCCCCTGGCCGGAGATGCGAGCCGGCTTTGAGAGCTTCGGGTGGATCGACCTCAACAATCGGCGCACCGCCCTCACGGTCAACGGGATCGACGTCGACGCCGTCGGGGTCGACGACCCCCACATCAGGCTCGACAAGCTCCCCGACGCCCACACCCGGCCGTCCGGCTCGAAGCCTCGAATCACAATCGGCTTGGCACACGCCCCTTACGCGCGGATCCTCGACACCATGGCCGATGACGGATGTTCGCTCGTGTTCGCGGGACACACGCACGGCGGCCAGGTGTGCGTCCCTGGAAAGGGCGCGCTGGTCACCAACTGCGACCTTCCCACGCCCCTCGTGGCGGGCTTGTACAGATGGCCCGACGCCGGCGAGGTCATACGCCGCGACGGCGCCGCCGTCGCGGCGCACCCCGGCGCATGGGTCAACGTCTCGGCGGGCCTCGGCGCCTCGCCCTTCGCCCCCGTCCGCTTGGCATGCAGGCCGGAGGCGATTGTGCTTGACGTCGTCTTCCCCTGATCAGAGGCGGCGCCCCGCAAGTGTGCCAACCGTCTCGAAGCCGACGTTTCACATTGAGCTGCCGACTCGGCTATCATTAACGGGTTGCAGAAATGCCGCACCGGGGTATGGCGCAGCTTGGTAGCGCGCTTCGTTCGGGACGAAGAGGCCGTGGG
>NZ_DBHHEV010000124.1:0-5258 GCF_057238965.1 Peptidiphaga sp. | reverse complement strand
CGATCGCGCAATTCGCCTCGCGCAAATAGCCCGCTTCGCCGGCCGCCTCCCCTACTTGTTGCCCGCCGCCAGCTTTCCTTCGCGGAAGAGCCGCCGGAGCAGGCGCACCCGCAGAGACCATTTCGCTGGGCGGGCGAGCGTTCCCGTCGCCTCGCGTTCGGCGTTGTCGAACATGTCCTCGACGACGGCGTCGTGAAGAGGCTCCACCGCCAAAGAAAAGAGCGGCCGCATGCGGCCGCGGGCGCGCCCGACGAGTACGTGCCTCATGCGGCAGCGGCCGTCTGAGAGCTCATCGAGGCTCAGCTCGTGCGCGCCGTCGATGCCCGTGGCGGGTTCGAAGGCGAAACGGACCCTCGCGCCGGGCTCGTACTCGGCCACGTGATAGCGGATGGCCCCGTGGCCTCCGGCGCCGCCTTCGGAGACCGGTCGGTCCAGCACCATGGGCGGCCAGTTTTGCGAAGGCCAGAGGCGGTCGCCCTTTTGGCCCAGCCCGTCGAGCAAGGCGCCCAGCCGCTCAATCGGCGCATCGACGACGCGTTCGTGGACGTTGCGAATCATTGCTTCCTCGCTTCCCTCAAGGTTATTGCAAGTTCATTCTAAAACCCTGAGGGCGGCGAGTGCGAAACGGCGGCGCCCGGCAGGATGTGTGCCTGCCGGGCGCCGCACGCGCCACACCGAGCTTTGCCGGGCGGCAAACCCAGACGCGGCCGTTCGGGGAACGCCGCCTGGGCGCGCCGAGCTATGCTCAGCCGACGCTCTCCGCCACGTGCTGGGCCAGTTTGGGAACCGGCACATAGCGCGTGAGCTGGGTGATGTGGCGGGGCTCCAGCTCCGTGATCGAGGAGACTCCCAGCAGCTTCATCGTGCGGACGAGCTCGTCGCGCAAAATGGCGATCGTGCGATCGACTCCCGCGCGGCCGCCCGCCATGAGCCCGTACAGGTAGGCGCGCCCGATGAGCGCAAAATCGGCGCCTAGGGCCACCGAGGCGACGATGTCCGCGCCGTTCATGATGCCGGTGTCCACCATCACGGCCGTGTCCTTGCCGACCTCGCGGACCACGTGCGGCAGCAGGTGGAAGGGAACGGGGGCCCGGTCAAGCTGGCGGCCGCCGTGGTTCGACAGCAGGACGCCGTCCACTCCGGCGTCGGCGAGCCTCTTCGCGTCGGCGACGGTCTGCACTCCCTTGATGACGATCTTCCCGTCCCACATGCTTCGAATCACGGCGAGGTCGTCGTGGCTGATCGTCGGGTCCATGGCGCTGTCGAGCAGCTCGCCCACGGTTCCTCCCGTCGACTTCAGGGAGGCGAATTCGAGCTTGGGCGTCGTCAGGAAATCGAACCACCACCACGGGCGGGGGACGGCGTCGAGCACCGTCTTCAAAGTGATCTGGGGCGGGATGGAGAAGCCGTTGCGCTTGTCCCGAAGGCGCGCGCCGGCCACCGGAGTGTCGACGGTGAACATCAGCGTGTCGAATCCCGCCTTCTTGGCGCGCTCGACGAGCGCGTAGGAGATCTCCCGCTTGCGCATGACGTAGAGCTGGAACCAGTTCCTGCCGCGGGGATTGGCGGCTTTGACGTCCTCGATCGACGTCGTTCCCAGCGTCGAGAGCGTGAAGGGGATGCCGGCCGCTCCCGCCGCGCCCGCTCCGGCGATTTCGCCCTCGGTCTGCATGAGCCGCGTGAAGCCCGTGGGGGCTATGCCGAAGGGCATCGACGACGGCCCGCCGAGGATCTCGCACGAGGTGTCGACGTCCTCGGCCGGATGCAGGATGTCCGGATGGAACTCAATGTCCTGGAAGGCGCGGCGGGCGCGCCTGAGCGAGAACTCGCCTTCGGCCGCCCCGTCCGTGTAGTCGAAGGCGGCCTTCGGCGTGCGACGCTTGGCGATCTTCCGCAAGTCCCACACGGTGAGGGACTTGTCGAGCCGACGTTTCTTCGCGTTCAGTGTCGGAGTTTTGAAATGCAGCAGATCGAAAATCTCGCTGGGCTTCGGGAACTGACGTTTGACCATATTGGCCTCTCCTTTGGGGGTGTTTACAGGTCTTTTGAAACTGTTTGCCGGCCGGACATCGCTGTTCGACGTCGTTGCCTTCGACAACCCTAAGGGAACCTCCTCATTTACGCAAGGAAATCCTTACATAAAGCGAAATCCCGCTTGCCGTCTCCGAGGCTCCGCGTATACGATGGCCGCATGGCAAGCTGACAACGAGAGACCGCGTCCCTTACCCGTTTTACAACGATCGGTGTTTCTCTTGTCAGTCATATCTTTTTCCCATGCCTATTTTTCTTTCACGTCCGAGCCGCTGCTGACCGACGTTTCTTTCGTGTGCGCGGGCGGCGAACGCCTTTGCGTCGTCGGCCCGAACGGCGCGGGCAAGACCACTCTGCTGCGCCTGGCGGCCTGCGAGCTGGAGCCCGACTCCGGGAAGGTCGAGGCCCCCGCGTTTTCTGCGTCGTCGACGTCGGGCGGGTTCGACGTCGGCCTTCGCGGCTTTGCGCACCCGGGCTCCGACGCCGCGCTTCACGTCGGCGCGGGCGATTCGGAACGCTCCGCCACGGTCGGCGACTCCCTCGATTCTGCCCTGCGCCGTCCCCTCGGCCTGCGCGAACGCTTCGAAAGGCTGACAGCGCGCATGTCCGAAGCGCCCGAAGGCCTCACGTCCGCCGTGGCCGAGGAATACGACCGCCTCGCGGCGGAAATGGAGGCCTTCGACGTGTGGACGCTCGAGAGCAGAATAGGCGCGACTCTGGCGGGGCTCGGCCTCGGCGGCGTCTCGAGGGACCGCCCGCTCGACTCCCTCTCCCCCGGCCAGCGTGCGCGCCTGGCCCTGGCTCAGACGCTCATGGTGCGGCCTCCCGCGCTCGTCCTCGACGAACCGACAAACCACCTCGACTCCGAGGCCCGAGCATTCCTCTCCGCCACGATGCGTTCGTGGGCCGGGCCCGTGCTTTTCACGAGCCACGACCGGGCATTCATCGACGACGTCGCCACCGGGACGCTCGACCTCGACGTCGCGGTGTGGCAGGCCCTCGCCCGCGCCGACGGCGGCGAGCTCCGCGGCGGAATCCATCGAAGCGGCGGAGGGTACTCCGACTACCTCGCCGAAAAGCGGCGCGCACGGGCCGCCCACGTCGAGGTCTACGAAAGCCAGCGAGCCGAAAAACGGCGAATCGAAGCCCACGCGCGCGCTTCGACGTCTATCGGCCACAAGGGCGCCAGGCCTCGGACCGAAGTCAGAATGGCTCAAAAGTTCTACGCCGATCGCGCCCAGAAGGTTTCAAGCAGGCGAATCAACGACGACGCGCGGCGGCTGGAGGATCTGGGCCGCGTCGAGGTGGCGAAACCGCGCGCATCCGCCCTCTCCTTCGCCATTCCGCCAGCCGGGCCGTCAAGCGGGATCCTCGTGTCGGTTCGCGAGGCGGCTGTGCCCGGCAGGCTCGCATCGGTCAGCTTCGAGCTCTCCGCCGGTGAGCGTCTGCTCCTGACCGGCGCGAACGGCTCCGGGAAGAGCACTCTGCTGAGATGGATCGCCGCGGGAGCCCCGCCGACGCCGGATTCGACCGGCAGCGTCGACACGGCAAAAGGCCGCGCATACGTTCCTCAAGACCTTCCCGAACATCCCGCGCCGGAAGCGAAAGCCTCCCCCGCGGCGCCCGGCGCCGCGCCAAACGACGCCCTCGGCCTCGTGCCCTCCGACGCCCGGACGCGCGGCATTCGCGAACTGGGCAGGGGGATCGTCCAACCGCGCTGCACGGCCACTCCGTTCCCGCTGCTTTCTGCGGGAAACCGGAGGAGAGTCCAACTGGCCCTCGCCGTCGCGCGCAATCCGCGAATCCTGCTCATCGACGAGCCGACGAATTTCCTCGACCTCGATTTCATCGAGACGCTCGAAAACGCGATGGCTGCGTGGGACGGCACGCTCGTCGTGGCGACCCACGACGAGTGGCTCATCAAGCGTTGGCCCGGCAAACGCATGCACCTGCAGCCCTTGCGACGAAATGGGTATCAAGACCCGCTGACAATCGCCTCACGGCGGTCAAACGGCTGACCGATGTAATATCAGCCATGTGACCGTAGGAAAAACGGCTGGTGCACACGCAGCACCCGCTCCCAAAAGGACGCCTTTCTTCAGGCCGTTCACAAGCGCCTGTGCGATAGGCGTGGCAGTCGGCATGCTCAGCGGATGCCCGGGATGGGACCGCTCCGAGTCTCCGGCCGCCAGCGCTTCGCCGACGTCCCGGGCGTCCGCCCATTCGCCGCGTCCTTCGAGTCCTTCGCCTGCGCCGTCGCCCTCCTCGGAGCCGCCGTTGCCGCGGGAAGGCTCGGGCTCCTTGTCGTTGCCCACTTCGAACGCGACGGCAGAGGCCAACGAAGCCTTGGACCGCTCGGCCGCCCGCAAGCCCGCAGAAAGCCCGCGGGCCGCCGCTCAAACGCCGGACGCCGCGCAGCCGAACGGACCCAACGGCCAGAGCGGCCCCGCCCCCGCGCCCCAAGCGACGCAGCCTCCCGCGGCGTCGCCGCAACCCGCCCAACCTCAGCCGGCTCAGCCGCAGCCTTCGCCGACGCGCGTCACGCCGCGCACGTTGGGGCCCTTTCGGATCTACCCCAATCCGCCCAGACGCATAAAGCACACTCCGAAGCCGCCGGCGACGCAGCAGCCGAGCGACGACGATGACGACGATGATGATGACGCCTCTCGCCACTATGGACGCTGGCGGTGCGACAGGCGGGGGCGCTGCTGGGTCGAAGGGCGCCGCGGACACCATGGACATCACGGCCACCGTCACTGGCACGACGACGATGACGAGGATGACGACGACTGACCTCGCGTACCATTGGACGCATGGCAAAAATCGTCGTCTCCGTCCCTTCCCGAGCGTACGCGAAGGCGCTTGACGGGCTCGCCGTCGACGTCGTCGAGTGGACGATAGACGCCCCCTGCGGGCGCACGGACCTCGACATGGTCGTCGTTCCGGCCTACAAGCCCTTCTCCTCATTGAGGCATCTGGCGGGAAACAAGCCGGCGCTCGTCCAATTGCCGTCAATTGGGTACGACGGCGTCGAACAGGCCGTTCCCAAAGGGTTCCTGGTCGCCAACGCGGCGGGCGTCCACGAGACGGCGACGGCGGAGCTCGCCGTCGGCTCGATCATCGCCGTGCTGCGCAAGCTTCCCGACGCGGTCCGCAATCAGGGCCGCCGCCTGTGGCAGCGCGAGGACGCCCGCGGGTTGGCCGATTCGACGGTTCTCATCGTCGGG
>NZ_DBHHEV010000123.1:0-5430 GCF_057238965.1 Peptidiphaga sp. | reverse complement strand
CCGCGAATTCTTCGCCGAATTCTCATTCATACTCGCCGGCCTCAAAGAGTCGGGCTTCAACTACCGACTGCTCTTCCTCGATTGCAGCGACGACGAATTGGTCAAGCGATACGACAGCGTCCGCCGCCCGCACCCCCTCCAGGGAGACGGCCGGGTGCTCGACGGAATCGCGGCCGAACGCGCCCTGCTCGACGACATGCGCAAACAGGCGAACATCATCATCGACACGAGCGGATATTCCGTCCACGACCTCGCCCGCAAAATCAGGGGGCTTGTGGCCGACGAAGCCCAATCCGACGTTCGCGTCACCGTGATGTCCTTCGGTTTCAAGTACGGCCTGCCGGTCGACGCCGACAACGTCGTCGACGTCCGCTTCCTTCCCAACCCCTACTGGGTCAGCGAGCTGCGGCACCTGACGGGGCGCGACGAGCCGGTGGCAAACTTCGTCCTCGAAAAGGTCGGGGGCGCCGCGTTCGTCGAGAAGTACGCCTCGCTCATCCTCGAAGTGCTCCAGGGATATGCTCGCGAACTCAAGCCCTTCGTGACATTCGCCGTGGGCTGCACGGGCGGCAAACATCGGTCGGTCGCCGTCGCCGAGGCCATCTCCGAAAAACTCCGCGCCTCGGGCCAGGCGGTGCGGACGATCCACAGAGACGTGGGGCGCGAATGAGCGAGGCACCCCATAGACCGCGAATGAACGCCGCGCAGCGAATGAACGGCGCGGACGACGCCAAACGCGGATTTTACGGCCCCAAAGTCGTGGCCCTCGGCGGCGGGCACGGCCTTTTCGCCAGCCTTTCGGCGTTGCGCCTCATGACGCACAACGTCACCGCCGTGGTCACGGTCGCCGACGACGGCGGGTCCTCGGGCAGGCTGCGCAAGGAATTCGGCGTGCTTCCGCCGGGCGACCTTCGAATGGCCCTCTCGGCGCTGTGCGACGACGGCGAATGGGGGCAGACGTGGCGGGACGTCCTCCAGCATCGATTCACGTCCAACGGCCCGATGAGCGGCCACGCGCTCGGCAATCTGTTGATCCTCGCGCTGTGGGAGCAGATGGGAGACTCCGTCCTCGCGCTCGACTGGGTCGGGCAGCTGCTCGGCATCAAGGGGCGCGTGCTCCCGATGTCGCCGGCCCCGCTGGAAATCGAGGCCGTCGTGGACTTCGGCGGGCCCAAGGCGCCCATTCGCGGCCAGGTCGCGGTGGCCAGCACCCCGGGGATCGTCGAGCACATCGGCGTCGTCCCGGAAAATCCCCCCGCCCAGCCCGAAGCCGTCAAGGCGATACTCGACGCCGACTGGGTGATCGTCGGCCCCGGATCGTGGTACACGTCCGTCATTCCCCATTTCCTGGTTCCCAAGCTTCGCGAGGCCCTGTGCACGACGAAGGCGCGAAAGGCCCTCGCGCTCAACCTCAACGCGGACAAAGAGACGAAGGGAATGGGGGCGGCCGCACACATTCGCTCGCTGAAAGACCACTGCCCGGACCTGCGATTCGATATCATTGTCGCCGACCCGACGAGCATCGACGACATCGACGGAGCTGAGAGGGCCGCCACAGAATGCGGAGCACAACTTCTTTTGAGGCAGGTTAGAATGAGCGACGGATCGGCCCGCCACGACCCGCTGCGGCTCGCAGCGGCGTATCGCGACGCGTTTACGGGGGTCTTCGGGGACGTCGCCGGCGCCGAGTGACCCGGCGCGCCCTGCAATCATCAGTCAACGGAAGAAGCCAATGCCAGCATTGACCCAATTAGCCAAAGACGAACTCTCGCAAGTCCGCCCGCGCATGCTCTCGTGCGTGATCGCGGAGGTTTCGACGATGTTTCGCTTTGCCGGCGGATTGCAAATCGCAGGGGGCAAGGTCGCGCTTCACGCGGAACTGAGCCACGCGGCGAGCGCCCGCCACCTGTGGGACCTCGTCTCCCAGGCTTTCAACATAAGCAGCGAGCTTCTGACGGTCTCCTCGTCCATGAGGCAGTCAAACCATTACCTCGTCCGCATCACCAGCAACGGCGAGCGCATCGCGCGCCGACTCGGCCTGCTCGACAGCTACGGCCGGCCCGTGCGGGGGCTTCCGCCGGCGATCGTCGGAGGGTCCAAGGCCGACGGCACCGCCGCATGGCGGGGCGCGTTCCTGGCTCGCGGATCCCTCTTGGAGCCGGGGCGCAACGCCTCTCTCGAAGTCATCTGCCCCAGCCTCGAATCCTCCTACGCCCTGGGGGGACTGGCGCGGCGCATGGAGATCCCGTACCGCGCGCGCGAATCGCGCGGAGCGCATCGCGTCGACATCCGCGAGGGCGACGCAATCGCCGAAATGCTCACAAGAATGGGCGCCAACGACGTCGTCTTGAAGTGGGAGGAACTGCGCGTCGAGAGGGAAGTCCACGGATCGGCCAACCGCCTTGCCAATTTCGACGACGCAAATATGCGCCGCTCCGCCGACGCCGCCGTCATAGCCGTCATCCGAGTCAAGCGCGCATTCGAAATCCTCGGCGACGACATCCCTGACAATTTGCGCGAAGCAGGCGAATTCCGCATGAAGTACCCGGAGGATTCGCTCAATCTTCTCGGCGAGCGGCTCAACCCGCCTGCCACGAAGGACGCGGTGGCCGGGCGGCTTCGGCGCCTGAACACGATGGCCGACAAGCGCGCCGCCGAATTGGGCGTCCCATCGACGCTCGACGCCGCCCGCGCCGCAGGCCACGACGCCCCCTGACGCGGGCGCTCGAGTCGACGGCCGTTGCCGACAAGCGCGCCGGCGGAAGTCACATATGCATTCCGACGGCGCCGCCGACGCGGTGAATCGGCGCGGGCCTAGGACTTTCTACACACGCCCGGGCCGTCGCCTTGCCGACGTGTGGGAAAGGTCGCAGCCCACGATGTGGGCATTCCTAGGCTCTTCGCAGTTCGCCCAATAGAATTGAGACGTACACCGGACGTACAACGTTCGGTCAAGATGGCCGAACAGGCCAAGACCACCTGCGCGAAAGCGCACTAGGAGGAAAACAGTGACCGTCAAGGTTGGCATCAACGGATTTGGCCGCATCGGCCGTAACTTCACCCGCGCTGCTCTGGCTCAGGGCGCGGATATCGAGATTGTCGCGGTCAACGACCTGACCGACAACAAGACGCTCGCACACCTGCTCAAGTACGACTCCATCCTCGGCAAGCTCGACGAGGACGTGACCTACACCGAAGATTCGATCACGGTTGGCGGCAAGACGATCAAGGCTCTCGAGGAGCGCGATCCGGCCAAGCTTCCCTGGGGCAAGCTCGGAGTGGACATCGTCGTCGAGTCGACCGGCCGCTTCACCGACGCGACTGCGGCCAAGGCCCATCTTGACGCGGGCGCCAAGAAGGTCATCATCTCGGCTCCCGCCAAGAACGAGGACGCCACCTTCGTCATCGGCGTCAACGAGCAGGATTACGACCCCAAGAATCACGACATCATTTCGAATGCCTCCTGCACCACCAACTGCCTGGCGCCTCTGGCCAAGGTCCTCAACGACGAGTTCGGAATCGTCCGCGGCCTCATGACCACGATCCACGCGTACACCGCCGACCAGAACCTTCAGGACGGCCCGCACAAGGATCTGCGCCGCGCCCGCGCCGCCGCCCTCAACATCGTTCCCACGAAGACCGGCGCCGCCCAGGCCGTCGCCCTCGTCCTTCCCGAGCTCAAGGGCAAGTTCGACGGCTACGCCCTCCGCGTTCCCACGCCGACCGGCTCCGTCACCGACCTCACCTTCGAGGCCGAGAAGCCCGTCACCGTGGAGTCCGTCAACGCCGCCGTCAAGGCCGCGGCCGAGGGCCCGCTCAAGGGCGTTCTCGCCTACACCGAGGATCCGATCGTCTCGAAGGACATCGAGACCGATCCGCATTCCTCGATCTTCGACGCCGGCCTGACCAAGGTCATCGGCAACCAGGTGAAGGTCGTCTCCTGGTACGACAACGAGTGGGGCTACTCCAACCGTCTCGTCGACCTCGCCAAGTTGGTGGGCTCGAAGCTCTGACGTCAATGAATTGACATGATGCCCGCGCACGTCTCGGCGTGTGCGGGCATCTGTGCGTAGAAAGGAAATCATGAGGACCATCGACACGCTCGGCGATCTTGCCGGCAAGAAGGTTTTCGTCCGCTCGGACTTCAACGTCCCACTCGACGAGAATCGCAACATCACCGACGACGGCCGCATTCGCGCCGCCCTTCCCACCCTTAAGAGGCTCCTCGACGCCGGCGCGCGCGTCGTCGTCTCGGCCCACCTTGGCCGGCCCAAGGGCCAGGTCAAGCCCGAGTTCTCCCTCGCGCCCGTGGCCGCGCGCCTTTCGGAGCTTCTCGGCGCAGACGTTCCGCTCGCCGCCGACACCGTCGGCCCCGACGCGCACGCCAAAGTCGACGCGCTGGGGAACGGCCAGATCGTCCTCCTCGAGAACGTCCGCTTCGACAAGCGCGAGGATTCCAAGGTCGACGCCGAGCGGGAGGAGCTCGCCAAGGAATACGCCGATCTCGCCGACGTCTTCGTCTCCGACGGCTTCGGCGTCGTGCATCGCAAGCAGGCGTCCGTCTACGACATCGCCAAGCTCGTCCCGTCGGCCGCCGGGGAGCTCGTCTTCAAGGAGATCGACTCGCTTTCCCGCGCCACGAAGAACCCCGAGCGGCCCTACACCGTGGTGCTCGGAGGCTCGAAGGTCTCCGACAAGCTCGGCGTCATCGAGAACCTGCTCGACAAGGCCGACCGGCTCCTCATCGGCGGCGGAATGGCCTACACGTTCCTGCTCGCCGAAGGGCACGAGGTCGGAACCTCGCTGCGCGAGGACGACCAGGTCGCCACCGCAGCGGAGTACCTGAAGAAGGCCAAGGAGAACGGCGTCAAGCTGCTCATTCCGGTCGACACCGTCGTGGCGCCTAAGTTCGCGGCCGACGCCCCCGCGACCGTCGTGGCCTCCAGCGCCATTCCGGCCGACCAGATGGGCCTCGACATCGGCCCGGAGACGGCCAAGGCCTACGCCGACGCGATCGCCGACTCGAAGACGATCGTATGGAACGGCCCCATGGGCGTTTTCGAGTTCGACGCATTTTCCGCGGGCACGCGCGCCATCGCGAAAGCGATGGAGGACACCGACGGATTCACCATCGTCGGCGGCGGCGACTCGGCCGCGGCCGTTCGCAACCTCGGCTTCGACGAGTCGAAGTTTTCCCATATTTCCACCGGCGGCGGCGCCTCTCTCGAGTTCCTCGAGGGCAAGGTGCTCCCGGGCATCGCAGTTTTGGAGGACTGATGGCGCGCACACCCATTATGGCGGGCAATTGGAAGATGAACCTCGACCACCTCGAGGCCAATCAGCTCGTTCAGAAGCTCGCGTGGTCTCTCGGAGACCTCGACCATGACTACGGCAAGGTGGAGGTGGCCGTGATCCCGCCGTTCACTGACC
>NZ_DBHHEV010000122.1:0-5596 GCF_057238965.1 Peptidiphaga sp. | reverse complement strand
ATCGGCGGGCTCGCGCACACCGCCAAGCCCGCCGATTCACGCATTGGGGGCCGCACAGGAGGCCCTTCGAAACGCCGGCTCAGAGGCGGCCAACCTCAGCCTCCTGCCGGATCCGAGCCTCAGTCCCCCTTCTCGGTCTTGGCGCCGCCTTCTTTTTCAGCCTTAGCGCCGCCTTCTTTCTCAGCCTTAGCGCCGCCTTCCTCGTCGCGTTCCCCGTCGCCCTCCTCGCTTAGCTTGGCCTCCAGCTGCGCCACGATTTCCTCGTGGGCCTTTTCGCTCAACGTCACCTTGAACATGAAGGTGAGGGCCGAGAGGACGATGAAGGCGAGAGGAGCGTAGAACGCGGCCGTTTTGAATGTTTGGATGTTGCCCGCAGTGAGGCTGTCGGGGTCGGCCCCGTTGGTCATCGCGGCGGCGATCGCAACGAAGCCGACGATGCTGTTGGAAACCGCGCCTGCGATCTTGTCGAGCATCGGCCGCACGGAAAGCGTGACGGCCTCGTCTCGCTTTCCGGTCTTCAGCTGGCCGTACTCGACCGAATCCGTCAGCGAAAGTATCGCCGTCATCTGAATGAAGGTCGCGGGGACGTAGAACAGCACGAGGGCGATGAAAACAACGACGACGTTGCTCGAGAACAGGATGAAGAGCACATACGCCGCAATGAGCATGCCCAGGCCGCCCAGGTAAAGACTGCGCCGGGGCACGCGACGGTTGATGAGCGGGTAGAGCGGCGTCGTCGCCAAGCCCGCGACGAAGGCGATGACGCCGACTATCGAATACTCGCTGGGCATCCTCAGGACGAATGTGAAGAGATAGAGCATAAATCCCGTGGTGGCCACATTGGCGACGGCGTATAGCAAATAGCTGAGCGCCACCCAAAGCAGCTGATCGTTCCGGGCGATCGCGACGAATGCCTGCAACGGGTTCGTGTTCTTCTTGGCTTTCGCTCGCAGCACGCTCTCCTGCTCGGTGGTTCCGAAGGCGACCGCGAGCGCCGTGACGATGCCGAGGACGGCGATGATCGCCCCGAACGCCGTCCATCCCGCCTGGGTCTGCCCCGAAGAGCTTGCAAAGAGCCCGCTGAAAAAGCTGACGATCGGGATGACGACGACGGTGATTCCGTTGTAGCCCAGCGACCCCGTGAACATTCCCAGGGCTGTGAAAACTCCGCGCTCGTGCGATTCGGTCGACAGGGCGGGGATCATTCCCCAGTAGGAGATGTCGCGGATCGAGTAAAAGATGTCGAGCAGGATGAAGACGATGGTGAAGACGACGATGAAAACGGTTTTGTTGACGTTTACGAGGCCGAACAGCCCGGTGAAGATCGCGAACATGAGGACCGAAGAGACGACGCCGCCGATCACTTGCCATGGGCGGAAGCGGCCAAAGCGCGTGTTGGTGTTGTCGATGAGGTTTCCGAGCAGGGGATCGAGGAAGATCTCCGCGATGCGGATGATGAAAACAAGGGCTGTGATTATGCCGATCAGCGCTTTCGCTTCGGACTTGCCGTAGTGAGAAAACAGGGTTTGGGCGGCGTAGTACGTGACGAAATAGGTGCTGAGCGCGTTGTAGAACGCCGCCTGCCCAAGGTTGCCCACAGCGTATGAGATTCGCTGGACGATTCTTCCCCGCGGGGCCCCCTTCGTGGTTGTAGTGGACATCTTCTTCTCCTTCGAAGAGCGGACCGCGGCCGACCGCGCCCCGCCGACAGATATTCGGTTACCTATTCAGGTAAACAAAGATTACCTTAGTTTTAGCCGTCAATCTCGCATTTACTTAAGGTCATGCCAACTCGTTGCAAGGCATGCAGAATCAGGTTTACACTTGCAGATAACCGGTTTACCTTAATGACAACGACGTGATGCACCACTGGAGGTAGATCCCAATGCCCGCACCGATCCCCGCCCCGTCTTCATTGCCCGCGCCTTTCCCGGCGTCGGCCTCCGTTCCGTCGGCTTCCAAGGCGAAATCCTCCTGGCTAGAAGACCCCACGGTTTTCGCCGTCAATCGCCTGCTTGCCCACTCTGACCACATATCGGACTCGCCGACCCAGAGCCTGGCCGGCGCCTGGAAGTTCCGCACCGTCCTGGCAGGCGAAATCGACGTCGAGAACCCTGAGTTCGCGAAAGCCGACGCGAAAACGCCGAACTTCCGGACAATCGACGTCCCCTCGACCCTGGAAACCGAAGGGGGATGGCGCCCCGCCTACGTCAATATTCAGATGCCCTGGGACGGGCACGAGGACCCCCGGGCGCCGAAGATCCCCAGCCTCAACCACGCGGCCCTCTACCGCAGGGAGTTCCGATTGGACCCCGCCCTCGCCGAAGCCGCGAACGGCGGCAACGTCACGATTGTCTTTGAGGGATTTGCGACGGCCATATACGTGTGGCTCGACGGCGCCTTCGTGGGATACGCCGAAGACGGCTACACCCCGAGCGAGTTCGACGTCACCGGCATTTTGTTCGGGCGGGAGGGCGCCGACATCGACCCCTCTGCCGCGGACCACGTTCTGACCGTCGCCTGCTTCGAACACTCGAGCGCCTCGTGGCTTGAGGACCAAGACTCGTGGCGTTTCCACGGCCTTTTCCGCGACGTCGTTTTGACCCGCAAACCTCGCACGCACCTCGACAATCTGCGCGTGAACGCCGATTACGACCATTTGGCCGGGGCCGGTTCGCTCAACATCGACGCCGCAGTCGCCGAACCGGAGGAGCAGGGCAACGTTCGGGCGGTCCTCACGGACGACGCCGGCGCCGTCGTGTGGCAATCGACGGCGCGGCAGCAGGGCCGCACCCGAATGTCCTCGGGCGAACTTCCTGGGATCAGGCCGTGGTCGGCCGAAGACCCGGCCTTGTACACGCTCACGTTGACGTTGACCAGGCGGGGCGCCGCCTCGGACGCCGCGGCGTCGTCGGGCGAAGCCGTCTCCGACGCCGTCGAGACCGTTTCCCAGCGCATAGGATTCCGCCGATTCGCCGTCGAGGACGGAATCATGACTCTCAACGGGAAGAGAATCGTCTTCAAGGGCGTGAACCGGCACGAATTTGACTGTCACAAGGGACGCACCCTCACGGAGCAGCAGATGATCGACGACATCGTCTTTTGCAAGCGCCACAACATCAACGCCATCCGCACGAGCCACTACCCCAACGACCGGCGTTTCTACGCGCTCGCCGACCGCTACGGCGTCTACCTCATCGACGAAGCCAATCTGGAGACCCACGGCTCGTGGAACGCCCCCGGCGACGTCGCAACGCCAGAAACCGCGATCCCCGGATCGCGCATGGAATGGGAAGGACCGTGCGTCGACCGCGTCGAATCTATGATCCACCGCGACTACAACCACCCGTCGGTCCTCATCTGGTCCCTGGGCAACGAATCCTACGGAGGCGAGGTGTTTCGAAGCATGTACCGCCGCGCCCACGAGCTCGACCCCCTCCGCCCGGTCCACTACGAGGGAGTCACCTGGAATCGCGAGTACGACGACGTCACCGACATAGAATCCCGCATGTACGCCCATCCGGACGCGATCGAGGATTATGTCTCGCACTCCCCAAACAAGCCCTATATTTCGTGCGAGTACATGCACGCCATGGGGAACTCCGTCGGAGGCCTGTTCGAGTACACGGATCTGGAACGGTATCCGCATTACCAGGGCGGGTTCATCTGGGACCTCATCGACCAGGCCCTGTGGAAGGAGCACGGCGACGAAACCCAAGGCGAGCTTCGGGGCTGTTTGGAGTACGGAGGAGGTTTCGCGGACCGCCCGTGCGACTACGAATTTTCCGGCGACGGCCTGCTGTTCGGCGACCGTTCAATCTCCCCGAAGGCGGCGGAGGTCAAACAGGTTTACTCGAATGTCCGCCTCTTCCCCAGCCCCACGGGCGTGCGCGTCGTCAACGACAATCTCTTTGCTTCAACCGCAAGCTGCGAGTTCGTCGCCAGCCTCCTCGCGGACGGCGTTAGCGTCTGGTCCCAAACGCACCGGTTCGACGTTCCGGCGGGGAACGCCGAAGAGTTTCCCATCCCGTGGCCGAGCGCCGAAAGCCAGACGCCCGGCGTCGAACTCACCTACGACGTCGGCGTGCGCCTTGCCGAGGAGACTCTGTGGGCGCCGGCCGGGCACGAAATCGCCTTCGGCCAGCACACCGTGCGCGTCCCCGCGAAACCGGGGCAAGCCGCCAAGGAGACGCGCGACGTCGGCGAGGCGGCGCACGGCGTCGCGGCTGAGGCAGGGCTGGCGACCGCAGTTCCGTCGCCGGGCGACGAAAGGGATGCGGCGCCGGCCGACGGAGCGCCAAGCCCCGCAGTCACCGTCGGGCGCTGGAACGTCGGCCTGCGAGTTGGATCGCGGGAGGCTCTGCTTTCGCGAACCCAGGGCGGGATCGTCTCGTGGACAAAAAGCGGCAGGGAGTACGTGCTGCGCCCGCCCAGAATCACGACGTTCAGGCCGCTGACCGACAACGACCGCGGCGCGGGACACGGCTTCGACCGGGCGCGGTGGGCGGCTGCCGGACGCTATGCGCGGTGCGTCGCCGTCGCCGTCGACGCCTCCGAAGAGGGCGTCGCGGTCGCCTACGTCTACGAACTCGCCACTCCGGCCAGGAGCCGGGTCACCCTGCGCTACGCGATCGACTCGGCCGCGCGCATACGCCTGACCGCCGACTATCCGGGCGAGGCGCACGCGCCCACGATCCCCGCCTTCGGCGTCGAATGGGCTCTGCCCGGCGAGTTGAGGCATTTGCGCTACTACGGCTTGGGCCCCGAGGAAACCTATGCGGACCGCTCCTCGGGCGCACGCCTCGGCGTGTGGGAGACGACCGCCGCGCGCGACTACGCCCCTTACCTCGTCCCCCAGGAGACGGGGAACCACCGGGGCGTGCGATGGGCCGAGATCACAGACGGCGCCGGAAGCGGAATACGCGTCAGGCGGCACGACGCCGACGGATCGGCGCTTGCTGCGGCCGACGTCGAAGGGTCGGCACTCGACGCGGCGGAGGGATCGACGCTCAACGTGTCTGTGCTCCCCTACTCTTCCGCGCAAATCGAGGAGGCCTCCCACCAGTGGCAGCTGGCCGATCCGTCGAGGACGCCCCTGACGCATTTGCGGCTCCTCGCAGGGCAGATGGGCGTCGGAGGGGACGACTCGTGGGGGTCGCCCGTTCACGAGAAATACCACATCGCCGCTGACCGGCCGCTGCGGCTCGACGTCGATCTGGAGCTTATCTAAACTCCCCGGCCCAGGGCGTGGGCCGGGCGGTCTGCCCGACCTTGGAATGCGGGCGGCCAAACAGCGGCGCGGGGCCCGGCCGCGAGGCTACGGGGCCAGGGCGCCGTGCCGCACCCGCCACGCATTCACCCCGCGGGGGCGAAGCTGTCGCGAGCCACGAGCTTCGTCGACACAAGGACGTGGTGACAGGAGGAGTATCGGCCGATGATCGAGTCCGAGAGAAGGAGAATGGCAGACTCCGCCAGCTCCGAGCAGTCGATGTCGAACGAGGTCAGCGTCGGCGAGGTGTATTGGCAGACCTCCGGGTTGTTGGTGGCGACGACGGCGACGTCTTGTGGCACTCGGACGCCTGCGGCGTCGCGGGCC
>NZ_DBHHEV010000121.1:0-5800 GCF_057238965.1 Peptidiphaga sp. | reverse complement strand
GGGGGCCAGGTTCGGCAGGGTCGTGGCGGAAACCACTCCTTCGTCCAGGGTCGTGTCTTTCGCCGTCTCAGCGTTGGGTTCCCTCACCACCGGCTGGGTCTCGTAAGCCGTGTCGACCATCTGCGTGTTGAGGGCGAAAGCGATGCCCAAGGCGCCGACGAGAAGCAGTGCGCAGACGATGACGACGCCGAAGAAGCCTCGCGCCGACGCCGGGGCCGGAACAAGTTTCAAGCCGGGAACCCCGGAAACGACGGGGCGGGCGGCGCGCCGGGGCACAGTGGTGGCGGGGATTGCACTCATCGGTTCTTTCCTCGTGTAGTTGCTGGTTTATGCGGTGTGCGGGGTTTCGCGCAGCCTCTCGGCGGCCCTGAGGCGCACCGATGCGCTGCGCGGATTGGCCTGCAGCTCCGCGGCGTCGGCTTTGACGGCGCCGCGGGTAAGCAGGCGGAGGTACGGGGCGCGGTCGTCGAGTTCGACGGGCAGGCCCGCCGGCGTCGAGGACGTCGCCCCTTTCGCCATCTCACGCTTGACGATCCTGTCCTCCAGCGATTGGTACGACTCGACGGCAATGCGGCCTCCAACCGCAATCGCCTCGATGGCGCGCGGGATGGCGCGCCCGAGGAGGGCAAGCTCGTCGTTGACGGCGATTCGAAGCGCCTGAAAGGTTCGTTTGCACGGGTTGCCTCCCGTGCGCCTGGCCGGCGCAGGGATCGCGTCGCGGACGATGTCGGCAAGCTGGCCGGTGCGCTCGATCGGCTCCTCGGCGCGGGCCGCGAGGATCCTGGCGGCGATGCGCGAGGCAAACCTCTCTTCGCCGTATTCGCGCAGGATCCGCGTCAGCTCGGCCTTGTCAGCGGAGGCCAAAACGTCCGCGGCCGTCGGGCCGCCAGTCTTGTCCATTCGCATGTCCAAGGGGCCGTCGCCGGAGTAGGAGAACCCTCGGTCCTCGTCGTCCAGCTGGAGCGAGGAGACGCCGAGGTCCATCAGCACGGCGTCTGCCCGCCCGGCGCGCCCATACTCGGCGGCGACGTCGAACACGTCGTCATACGTCGCACGGACGGGTACGAAACGCTTGCCGAAGGGCGCCAAGCGTTCGCCGGCCAGCTCAATGGCCTCCGGGTCCCGGTCGATGCCCACGACCGTCAGGTTGGCGAAGCGCTCCAGGAAGGCGAACGAGTGCCCTCCCATTCCGAGCGTCGCGTCGATCATCACGGGGGCCTCAGCCGTCAACGCGGGCCCGAGGAGGTTCACGCATTCCTCGAGCAGCACCGGCATGTGCAGGGCATTGCCGCCAGCGCGAGGAGGTCCGGCTTTGCTCGTCGTGTTCGACGCCATGCGAAACTCCTCTCTGTGCCTTGCGGCGTATACGGCCGCTGCGGCGGCTGCCTTTGTGCGGTCGAGTCAGACCGACCGGCGGCTTTCTTCGCCTTTCTGAAGCTGGGGAACTGCCTCAGACGAGCGAGAAAGCCCTCGGCCGGTCAGAACAGGCCAGGAATGACCTCGTCTTCGCGGTCGGCGAAGGCGGCTTCCTGCGTGTTCAGGTACTCATTCCATGCCGTCAGGTCCCAGATCTCGATCCTGCTCCCTGAGCCGATCACGGCCAGGTCGCGCTCCAATCCGGCGTACTTGCGCAGATTCGAGGGAATGGAGATCCGCCCCTGCTTGTCCGGCACTTGGTCATTAGCGCCGGAAAAGAGCACACGTTGATAATCGCGAGCCTCCTTAGAGGTGAGGGGAGCTTGATGAAGCTTCGTTTGAAACTCCTCGAACTCCTCGATGGTGAAGACGAACAGGCAATGCTCCTGTCCCCTGGTGATGACCAACCCGCGCTGGAGCTGGTCGCGGAACTTCGCGGGCAAGATCAGACGACCCTTGTCATCGAGCTTTGGCTCGTATGTGCCCAGAAACACCGCGTCCACCTCCCTCTCGACGCTGGCCACCACTTTACTCCACTTCCCCCCACAAGCAAGGGTCCCATGGGGGTGTTTTGTCGAAGAAGATCATACGCATCAAGGGAAAACCACGGTGGAGGGCAACTGTACCCATCGCCTCACATTTTTGTTGAAGCTCTCCGCCCGGAGACGGAGAACGACGCCTCAAATCGGCTGTTTTCCGGGCGTCGTCGCGCCCGTGGAGCAAAGTGGAGGCGACCCCGTGGAGCGGAATGGAGGCGACCCCGTGGAGCGGAATGGAGGCGACCCCGTGGAGCGAAGCGGAGGCGACCCCGTGGAGCGGAATGGAGGCGACCCCGTGGAGCGAAGGAGGCACGACGGAGGCGCAGCCGCGAAGGGGAGCGACCTTACCGTGCAAAACAAGACGGACCGGCCGGCGAGCGCAGAACAGGCGTGGAACAAGGCGAGGCGACGGCGTGGAGCATGGCACGGCGACGCGGTGGAGCGAAGTGGAAGGCGCATGGGAGCGCCGCAGCGGATCGCGTCGATGCGGTCCAGCATGCCGATGCCACACGAACAAGGCGGCCGCTTTGCACGCTCGACAAGACGGCAAGAGCGCGTCTAATCCGACGGGATGTCTCCAAGGCATCCCGTCTGGATGCCTTCAGTCGCAGCTGAGGCGTTCAACCGTTCGGCGGTCGCCATGCCGGGGTGAATCACGGCCGGTCAACGCGAGAGGCCCGCTCGACGTCGCGGGTCTTTCGTCACCAGGCCCTTTGACGAGCCAGTCATTCCACGCTTGCGCACGCCCTAGCGGCGACGGCGCTTCTCCCACTCCTCGGCCTGCTTGGCCATGAAGTCTTGGAAACGGCTTGAGCGAGGAGCCTTTGGCCTCTTCGGCCCGGGATCGCCGTTCTCCGCCTTTTCGACGGGGAAAGACTTGACGCCGGCCGTCATGTACCACGTTCCGAGGAACATGACGACAATCCCGAGGAGCCCGACGATCTCCATCTCGGCCGAGACGCCGAGCGTGAGGACGGCAATGCCTCCAAAAACGACGAGAAGGCCAAGGACGAGATGGCGAATCGACACCTGGCGGGCAGCCGCCTTCGGCGACGGCTTGGGCTTGAGGGTGTCGGCGAACCCGGGATCCTCGTCGGACAGCTGGGCTTCCAGCTCTTCCAACATCTTCCGTTCGTATTCGGAAAGGGCCATGGGTTCTCCTCTGTCGTCGGCGTACCCGTCAAGAATATCCCGAAGGCACGAGCGGCAAAAGTCATGTGGACCACCACGATGTCATAGTTTCTGGGGCGACGGAGTCCATTCACCTCCGGGTGAACGCGACCTTCCCCGTTCTCGCGGCTTGCTCGGTTTTACCGGTTCCCTGCGTTTCATACGCCTCCCCCGTTTTCGCGGCGCCTCTCCTTGTCAGCTTCGCGGCTCCTCTCCTTGTCAACGCCGATGAGGCTTCCCGGACCGGCGAATGACGGGCCGAACTTGTCGCGAATGCGGTCGAGCGCCGCCTCAGCCCGTTCAAGACGCGGATTCACGCCAAACGCCTGATGCATGCCCTCGTCCGCTTGACCGCCGAAGTCCCAGGCTTCGCCGTCGGAATCCGCGCCCAGAGCCAGCTGTACGCCCTCGCGCGGATCGACTGTCTGCTCGGCGCGCAGGCCCAGGAGGCGCAGCCCCTCGTCGGAGACGGCGATCGAATCGAAGAGATGTTTGGCGCCCGCGTAGAGGTCCGCCGCCAGATCGGTCGGCCTGGCGAAAGTCGTGCTGCGGGTGATGGTCGTGAAATCGGCGAAGCGGACCTTGATCGCGACCGTCCGGGCAGTCAGACGCGCGCGCCGCAGTCTGCGCGCTGTGGCATGGGCCTGAGCCAGAAGGATCTTTTCAAGCTTGCCGCGGTCGGCCACGTGTTCGAAGAAGGTCTCCTCTTTGCCGATCGACTTCTCCTCGCGAGAAGTTTGCACGGGACGCGGGTCCTGCCCCATCGCCAATCTGTACAGATGCGTTCCGTGGGCGCGGCCGAGGATCCTGGCCAGACGTTCCGGTCCCGCGTCGGCGAGCTCTCCCACCGTCTCGATTCCCTGCTTGGCCAAGCGCGCCCTCGTTTTCTCCCCCACGCCCCACAGCGCCCCCACCGGCAGCCCGTGGAGGAAGGCGATCGTGGCCGAGCGGGGTATGAGGAGCAGGCCGTCGGGCTTCGCGTGGGCCGAGGCGATCTTGGCGACGTGCTTCGTCGCGGCGATGCCAACCGACGCCGGAACGCCGACCTCGCGCCGAATGCGCGCCCGCAAATCCGTGGCGATGCGGACGGGCCCTCCCATGAGGCGCCGCGCGCCGCCGACGTCGAGAAAGGCCTCGTCCACCGAAAGCTTCTCCACAAGCGGAGTGACGTCGTGCAGTATGTCCATGATTTGCCGCGACACCTCCGAATACCTGCCGTGGCGCGGCGGAATCATCGTCAGATGCGGGCAGGCCCGAAGGGCGCGGGCTACGGGCATTGCCGAGTTGACGCCGAATTCGCGGGCCTCGTAGGAGGCGGCGGAGACGACGCCGCGCTCGGCTCCCCCGACGGCGACCGGCTTGCCCGCGAGCTCCGGGCGATCGAGCAGCTCGACTGACACGAAGAAGGCGTCCATGTCGACGTGGAGTATGCCGACGTCGGAATCGTCGTCGCCCCAGAATCGACGGGCTTCTTTCGACCGCGGCGCTCGGGACATCCGTCCTCCTTTCTCACGCGACAAGCCTACGCTCAGGCTCCGTCGCTTTTCTGGCCGCGCAAAACGCCCGGTTCGCCTGCCACGGCGCCCTCGAGTCTCGATAGGCTCGTGGCATGAAGCGCGCATCGTCCAGAACACAGCTGCCCGAGGGGCCCGTCGCCACAACGTATGCCACTGCGGAAATCGTCAGGGGGCGGACCAATCCCTCGCAGGTTCTCCTTCTGTTGGACGGCGTCGAGTCTTCGAGCCTGGACCTCGCCGATCCGGAGTATCTGGATTTCGAGTATATGCAGCACATTCGCCTCATACTCGAGTCGCGCTGGGATCAAGGCGGGCGCCGCGCCGTCGAGGCGGGCGGGTCGGCCGAAGGCGGCGGCCCCCGCCGCACGAGGGTGCTTCATTTGGGAGGCGCAGGCTGCGCGCTCGCCAGGGCGTTGGGCGCCCGCAGGGAGCTGCATCAGGTCGCCGTCGAAATCGACCCCGAGCTGGCCAGGCTGGTGCGCGACTGGTTTCCGCTGCCGCGCTCGCCCTTTCTGAAGATCAGGGTCGGGGACGCCAGGCACGTCCTCGACTCGACCAAAGCGAGCTGGAACGCGATCGTCCGCGACGCCTTCACGGGCAGGGAGGTGCCGCCGCACCTGCGAACGGCGGAGTCCGCCAAACGAGCGGCCGACGTTTTGACGCCGGGAGGGATTTACGTTCTCAATGCGGTCGCGTCGGCGGGGATTCGGCGGCTAGACGAGGACATCGCGGCCATGGCGGCCGCATTTCCCAATATCGTCGCGATAGCGGATCCGGCGGTTTTCAGCGGAAGGCGTTTCGGCAACTTCGTCGTAGCGGGCTCCGACGCTCGTTTTCCGGTCGAGTCGATCGAACGGGAAGTTTTTCGACGACGGCGCCTTGCGCTCCCGGGCGGCCTCCGTCAGACCGTTGACCGATTCCCTTGCAGGATGGCCGAGAGCTACAAGCCCGAGGCAACGTCGTCCGCGCCCCGAGCCGACGACGTCGGCAGAGCCCGAGTGAGCCAGCCGAGCCTGAATCCGGGCAAACAAACTGCCGGAGCCTGCGCGGAATGCGCCCGTCGGCGGCGACTCAGGCCGGCTGTGAGGCTTTGCGAAGCGGACGAGGGCGGCCCGGCGGGCGGCGCGGGTCAGGCGGAGTGCTTTCCTCGCCGACGTT
>NZ_DBHHEV010000120.1:0-5876 GCF_057238965.1 Peptidiphaga sp. | reverse complement strand
AGCGGTACCGCTGAGAGACGCCCTTTGCGTCGATGAGCTTTCCGCCCACGGCGAGGCGCGTGAGGAAGGTCGAAGCCATCCCCGGGCGCCCCTTGTCGAGGAATTCTATGAGGGTGTTGTGGGTGCCCAAGGCGACGATGAGCTTTGCCCCCTTGTCGTCGGCCAGCAGCATCGCGACGTCTTCGGACGTTCCGGTGCACGGGAAGACGACGTGGTCCACCCCGAGCTCGTCCACGCGCTTGCTTCCGGGGGCGCGTCCGTCTCGGTAAGCGTGGACGACGATCTCCGCTCCGCAGGTGAGGGCCTTGTCCGAAACGGAGTCCATGTCGCCGACGACCATGTCGAGCTTGTACCCCTCTTCGAGTATCGCATCGGCTCCGCCGTCCACCCCGATCATGATGGGCCGGTATTCGCGAATGTAGGGGCGGAGGGCCGCGAGGTCCTCCTTGTATCTGTAGCCTCGGACGACGACGAGGACGTGGCGCCCCTCGAAGGAGGTTTTGACGTCGGGCACTCCGACGCCGTCGAAAATGAGGTCCTGCTCGCGCTCGACGTACTCCATCGTGTTCGTGGCGAAGGCTTTGAGCTGGACGTCCATGCCGGCCCTCGCGTCCTCCTGGTTGGCGGCGATCGTCTCCGCCGTCTGAACGGTTCCGGTCGCGACGAGCTCCTCCCCTGCGTACACCTCGCCGGTCTCCGTCACGCGCACGCGCGTGCCTTCGCCGATCTCCATGACGTCGGGCCCGCAGTCGTCGACCAGCGGCACCCCCGCCGCGTTGAGGATTCCCGGTCCGAGGTTGGGGTATCGCCCCGACGTCGATTTCGCCGCGTTGACGACGACGAGCGGGTTGCACGCCACGAGGGCCTCGGCGGAAACCCTGTCGATGTCCGAATGGTCGATGATCGCGACCTCGCCCGCCCGCAGACGCTTTGTCAGATTCTTCGTGCGCGGATCCACGCGCGCCTCGCCCGCATGGTCGTCGACCAGCGGGGCTTCCTTCTTCCGTCTGAATGGGAGTGCCACGGCTTTATCGTGCCACATCCGAACCGCCGCCGAGGAGTTCGGCAGCGTGGGCTCGAGCCGCATCGGTGTCGCTTCCCGAGAGCATCCGCGCCAATTCTCCGAGCCGCTCGTCACCGGCGACGATCGCAACGTCGGTTTTTGCCCCTGATTCGTCCTCTTCTTTGACGACGACGGCCTGCGTCGCCGCGTGGGCGGCCACCTGCGCCAAATGAGTGACAACGATCACTTGATGTTTTTCAGCGAGCTTGGCCAAGCGCCTGCCGACCGTTTGGGCCGCTCGGCCGCCCACTCCGGCGTCGACCTCGTCGAAAAGGAAGGTGCGGTCCGACTGCGCCGCCCGCTCCGCGAGGGACACCTCGACGGCGAGCATGACTCGCGAAAGCTCGCCGCCCGAGGCCGACGCGCCGATGGGCCGGAGCGGCGCCCCGGGATGCGAGGCCAAAAGGAATTCGACGACGTCTGCGCCGTGGGCCGCGGGCTGCCCCTCGGTCACGGCGATTTCAAACCGCGCGTTGGCCAGCGCGAGCTCGGTCAGCTCGTCGCTGACGAGGGCGCCGAGCCGGCCGGCCGCCTGCGAGCGGGCCTTGCGAAGAGCCGCCCCGGCGGCCTCCATGCTTTTGCGGGCGCGCTCGCACTCCTCTTCAAGACGTTTCCTCGCGCTCTCGGGGTCCTCGAGGTCGGCCAGGGCCGCGCGGGCCTCCTCGGCGGCCTCGATTGCCTCGTCGTTTTCCATGCCGAGTTCTCGCCGCAGCCCGGAAAGCTCCTGGCGCCGCGCATATATTTCGGCGAGCCTGGCCGGATCGGCCTCGGTGTCCGCCGCGGCCGAGGCGAGGGTGGCCGCGATGTCGCCGAGCTCGTCGCGAGCCGAACGAAGCCGCGCAAGAAGGTCGACGACGTCGCCTGTTTGCTCGAGGGCGCGCACGGCTGCGTCGATCTCCTCCAGGGCGGCCGAGTCGACCGTGTCCGATCCTGAGAGCCGCGCCGCGGCCTCCGACAGTCCCGCGAAGCGCGACTCCGTGTTCTCCAGCCTGAAGGCTTCCACTTTGAGGGCCTCGTCTTCGCCCGGGCGCGGGGAGACTTCCTCGACTTTCGCGGCCAAGGCCTGATATGCGAGGCGGCGGCGCGCGTTCTCGCGGGCGTTCTCGTCGAAGGAGCGGAGCCGCTCTTCGGCTTTCCCGTGGGCCGAGTACGCCTCGCCCCATTGCCGGAGCTTCTTTGCGACCGCCTCGCCTCCGAATGCGTCCAAGGCCTGTCGCTGCTGGCCCGCCGTGGCCAGACGCAGCTGGTCCGACTGCCCGTGGACGGTGACGAGGCTTTGGGCTATCGACCTCAAGACGGCTGTGGGCACGCGGCGTCCGCCGATGAACGCGCTCGATCGGCCGGAAGCCGGCACCTGCCGGGACACGACGATCTCGGCCTGCCCGCCGTCGACGTCGTAGGCCCCTCCGGCGTCGTCGATCGCCGCCAGAACCGGGGAATCGTCGGCGACCAGGAACGTCCCCTCGACCCGCGCAGCCTTGGCGCCGGTGCGGACGTGTCCGGGGTCAGGCTTTCCGCCCAAGATGAGCTGCAACGACGTGAGGGCCATCGTCTTTCCCGCGCCGGTCTCGCCGGTCAGGGCCGTGAGCCCCGCCGAAAGGTCGAGCCGGGCCTCGGCGATGACCCCGAGGTTCTCTATGGTCAGCGTCTCAATCACTGATGCCCTCCTGCTCAGCCACAGTTGCCTTCCTGCGCGGGGTCGCGCCATCCCCGCACCGGAAGTCTGAACTTCGTCACGAGCCTTCCCGAGAAGGGCGTGTCGTTGAGCCGGGCGAGGAGGACGGGATGCTCGCCCTTGACGGCGGTGATCGTCGAGCCTGCGGCGGCGCTCAGCTCTCGCCGTCCGTCGCACCACCCTCGCGCAGCCCCGTCGAGGACGCGCAGCTCCAGCTGCGAGTTCGGCCCCACAACGAGGGGACGGGTGAACAGGGCGTGCGCCGCAACGGGCGTGAGGACCATGCCTTCGACGTCGGGCCACACGATCGGCCCTCCTCCGGAAAAGTTGTAGGCCGTCGATCCCGTCGCGGTCGAGAAGAGGACGGTGTCGACCTTGAATGCCGAGATTTCGCGGCCGTCGACGCCGATGGACACTTCGAGCATCCGGAAATCGACGTCTTTTTCGATGGCGACTTCGTTGAGCGCCCAGTCCTTTTTCACCTTTCCGTCCGGGCCGACGATCGTGATGTCGATCGTCATTCGCGAATCGACGCCCCACGAACGCTCCGCGATCTGACGAACCACCTGCGGCGCATCGACGGGGTCGGCCTCCGAGAGAAAGCCGACGTGTCCGTAGTTGATTCCGAGTATCGGCACCCCTGCCGGCCGGCCGAGCTCTGCGGCGTGGAGGATCGTTCCGTCCCCTCCGAGAACGAGGATGAGCTCGCATTCGGCCACACTCTGCCTCGTCGGACTCGTTTCCGCCTCGAGTCCCGCCTCTTCGAGCAGACGCACGATTTTCGCCGACGATTCTGTGGCGGCGCCGCGCTTTCGGTGCGTGACAACGGCGATGCGTCGCGCCATTCAACTCCTCGCATTCTCTCCCGCAGGCCCTTGGGCTACGGCTTGCTCGATTGCTGCGTCCACGTTCGCGCACGAAGAATCGGCGTCGCCCGCCCGCATGTACAGGAAATACTCTACATTTCCAGCGGGACCGGGCAGCGGCGAAGGCGCGGCGCCCGCGACGGAAAGGCCGTTGGCCGCAGCGCAGTCTGCAACCTTGCGCATCGCCCAGGCGTGCAGGGACGTGTCGCGCACAACCCCTCCGTTTCCAAGCCGCTCCTTGCCCACCTCAAATTGGGGTTTGACCAAAAGGAGGAAGTCGGCGCGGGGGTCGGCCGCCCTCACGAGCGCCGGAATGACGAGCGTGAGCGATATGAACGACAGGTCGCCGACGACGAGGCCGGGCGCGGGGGCGACTAGCGCGGGATCCAAGGTGCGCACGTTCGTCCTTTCGACGACGGTGACTCTCGGGTCCTCCCGCAGCCGCCAGGCGATCTGCCCGTAACCGACGTCGACGGCGACGACGTGCGCCGCGCCCCGCCGCAAAAGAAGGTCCGTGAAGCCGCCTGTGGAAGCGCCGGCGTCCAGGCACCTGACGCCTTCTACCGCCGGGCCGCTCTCGCCGAGCAGATCGAGGGCGCCGATCAGCTTCCAGGCTCCCCGCGAAACGTAGTCCTCCCGCTCGCTTTCAACGACGAGCAACGGCTGGGCGGGGTCCATTTGCCGGGCGGCCTTTCGCACGGCCTCGCCGTCAAGGAGCACTTTCCCCGCCGCGATCAGTTCCCGAGCATGCTGCCGGGAAGGGGCGAGGTTGCGGCGCACCAACTCGGCATCAACTCTGATCAGCCGCCCCATGTTCCCTCCTTCACGCCTGAGCCGAGGAAAGGGTGCGCCTCAAGCCTTCAAGCACATTCTCGAGAGATTCGATCGTCTTGTCGACGTCGTTCCCGTCCGGGTCTCTTTCTTCCGCGCTTTCAAGCTCGCGCAAAGCTTCCTCGGGATCGAAAGGCGCTTGCGGAACGGGCGGCCGCGGAAAGGGCGAACTCAACGGACCACCTTGATTTCGCCGACCGCCGCGTCGAGGTCGGCCCCCGCGTCCGCGGCTTTCCAAGCGGCGTGCACGAGGGCGCGATATTCGTCGAGGTTCAGGGTTGGGCCCGCAGCCACGTCGATCTCTTTTTCGCCGAAGAGGCGGACCCCGCTCTCGGTCCAGCGGGCTTGGGCCGATCCGACCGTGACCGTTCCCGCCTTGGCGACGTCTCCGGAGTCGATGTCTTCCCCGTCGTCGATTCGCTCGTCTCCGGCCTGGCGACTGTGGTCGTCTCCGGTTTCGATGAGCACCTCGGGATACGGCTCGTTGAGCCCTCGCATGTCGTCGCAAAGGAAGGTCGGCCGAACCTCGGGCGGCGCCAGGCAGATATTGCGGGCACTGGCGAGGCCCGTGAGAACGTGAAGGCAGTCGATGCCTGCGCTGACGGCGCCCTTGATGTCCGTGTCGAGATTGTCGCCGATCGCGAGGGGCTTGCGAGAATCGAGCCCTCGGGCGGCGGCGAGGAAGATTTCCGGCTCGGGTTTGCCGCCCGAGATCGGTTTGACGCCGGTCGAAAGGGAAACTGCGCCGACGAGGGCGCCGTTGCCGACCATCAGCCCGCGCTCGCGCGGAATGACGAGATCCAGGTTCGTGGCGATGTAGAGCGCGCCCGCCCGGATGGCCAGGGCGGCCTCGGAAAGGTCGTGCCACGTCACGTCTTGGAAAAAGCCCTGAAGGACGGCGTCGGGGCCGTCGTCCGCGGAGCGCACGATTTTCAGCCCGCGTTCCTCGACGGCGCCGATAAGCCCTGCCCCGCCGATGACTAGGATTTTCGCCTCTTCTCCGCACCGCTTGGCGGCTATGTCCGCTCCCACCTGCGCGGAGGTCACCACGTCCGCCGCGACTGCTGGAAAGCCGAGGGACGCCAAGTGCCGGGCGACGTCGTCCGTTGTGCGCGAGGCGTTGTTCGTCACGTAGACGTGGCGCAAACCGCTAGCTACCGCGCGGGCGACTTCTTCGGGGGCGTGCTCAATGGCCTCGTTTCCGAGGTAGCAGACGCCGTCAAGGTCGAAGAGCCCGGCGTCGTACCGTTCCGCGAGGGTTTGATCCAGCGTGCTCACCGTACATCGCCGCCTTCGGAATCGATCTCGTTTTCGGGGCGCTCCTTGTCTTCCCGGCTCTCAATCGTTTCGAAGTGCTCCCCGTCCGGACTCCCTCCGGCTGCGGAGCGCCTTTCCGTTCCGGGATTCTCCGCCGCCTCGGGGACCTTCTCGGCCTCGCGTT
>NZ_DBHHEV010000119.1:0-6063 GCF_057238965.1 Peptidiphaga sp. | reverse complement strand
GCCAGGTCCTCGACGGCCTCCACGCTCACGGGAAAGCACGCGTGCTTTTCCGGCGCCTGAGGCACGTCCATGAACAAAGAGGCGACGGCCCTGTACCCGTGCACGAGGCCGGAATAGGCGATGTTTTTGACTCCCATTGGATCTCCTCCGCATCTTGAGCGTCCCGGCGCCCCTTCGCACCAGGCCAGTAAGGTATACCTTACCTTCTAAGTGTGGAGAAGGCACCTCCGGCAGGGTGAGCCGCCCCTGCATGCCTCGCCCGCGCATCGCGAAACGCCCCGCCGCCACAGCGCGCCCCGGCAGTCGCCGAACTGCGGGGCTGCTCGTCGCCAAACTGCGGCCGCCGCCGACGACGGCAATCACTTCCCGCGCGAACGCCCTTCCGAGTCGCCGCCGAATCCGAGTGCATTCCCACTCGGGTCAAATGCGTCGTCGCCGAGGTCGAGCACTTCGACGTCGGGATCGAAAACGATGTCGACGTCGACCGCAACTTCGTCTTCCCCGAAGGCCCCTCCCCCGTCGGCCTCCGAGTCGGTGCGACAGGAATCCGCCCGGGAGGCGTCAACGCCGACGACGGTCAGCGAACCCAGCCCTTCGACATACTCCGGCATGCTCTCGCGCAGCTCGACACGCACGAACGGCCGGCTCGCACAAGGCGGCGCCGGAGAGAAAGAAAGCGAGACGACGCTTTCGCCGCAGGACCGGCAGACGGAGCCCAGGGCGAGCGTTCCGCGAGAGAGGGCAAGCGGCGGAATGTGGCTGGCGAAGCGCAATGATTGCACGTTGATGACCATAGTGGGCCCGGTCGGACTCGAACCGACGACGCCTGCGGTGTAAACGCAGTGCTCTGCCAACTGAGCTACAGGCCCTCGGCGTCGGCCGGCAAAGGGCCAACGCCACAAGTGATTACTTTAGCGCCTGGCGCCGGTCGCCGTCAGGCGGATTCCGGTCCAATTCTTGCTCGCCGCCACATTCGTGGTGGCCATGAGGCCGGCCGTCTCCGCCGCCTCTTCGACGACCGCCGCGGAAACATGCCCCGGTTCGCGCGGACCGGGCACCAGGAGCCAGCACACCGCCGAGTCAGATTCCAGATTTGCCTTCATGTCGAGGAAAAGGTCCGCCAAGTCGTCGGCATTGCCGTCGTCGTCGCGCCACCAAGCGATTGCGCCGTCCGCGATGTCGCCGTAGTCCTCATCGACGAGCTCTTCGCCGGTGGACTGCTCGATCGCGGAGCGCACCTCTTCGGCGACGTCGTCGTCGTATCCGAATTCTTGAACAATGCTGCCTTCGTTGAATCCCAAAGAACTCATGTGAATAGCCCACCCCATTCCGGCCGATTTGGCAAATGGTGAAGGCTTTCACGACAAACGTTTACTTTCGAATCTGCGAAACACACCCAACGCCGCTACACTGGAAGCAACATTGTGGGACCTTCGTCCGCACCTTCGACCCGTCGGTGCGATCCACTGCCAACACGATCCACAAACCAAAACGTAAGGAAGAACAAGTGAGCGTGCAGCCCGGTGCATCACCGTTGATCAACGGCCAGCCGAACTACGTACCCGACATCGACGCCGAGGAAACCAGCGAATGGCTCGAGTCGATCGACGACCTCATCCAGACGGGCGGGCCCAAGCGCGCCCGCTACATCCTCATGTCCATGGAGGAACACGCCCGGCGCAAGGGCGTCGAGACCCCTCCGAACCTGACGACCCCCTACGTCAACACAATTCCCGTCGAGGAGGAGCCCCTTTACCCCGGCGACGAGACCCTCGAACGCCAGTTTCGCCGCTGGGTCCGGTGGAACGCCGCCGTCATGGTCACGCGCCAGCAGCGCCCCGGACTGGCCGTGGGCGGCCATATCTCCTCCTTCGCCGCTTTGGCCACCCTCTACGAGGTCGGGTTCAACCATTTTTTCCGGGGCAAGGACCACCCCGGAGGCGGCGACCAGGTCTTCTTCCAGGGGCATTCGTCTCCCGGGAACTACGCGCGCGCCTTCCTCGAAGGCCGCCTGACCGAGGCGGACCTGGACTCCTTCCGGCAGCAAGTCTCAAGAAAGTCGGGCGGCCGCGGCCTTCCGTCTTATCCGCATCCGCGCCAAATGCAAGACTTTTGGGAATTCCCCACCGTCTCCCTGGGCATCGGCCCGGCCGCGGCTATCTATCAGGCGTGGTTCAACAGGTACCTGAACAATCGGAGCATCAAGGACACAAGCGACCAGCGCGTGTGGTGCTTCCTGGGCGACGGCGAAATGGACGAACCCGAGTCCCGCGGCATGCTCCAGCTTGCGGCGACTCAGCAGCTTGACAATCTGACCTTCGTGGTCGATTGCAACCTCCAGCGCCTTGACGGGCCCGTGCGCGGCAACGGAAAGATCATCCAGGAGCTCGAGGCCTTCTTCAAGGGCGCCGGCTGGAACGTCATCAAGGTCATCTGGGGCCGCGAATGGGACGTGCTGTTCCAGGCCGACAAGGAAGGCGCCCTCGTCAATCTCATGAACGAGGTGCGCGACGGCGACTACCAAGGCTTCAGGGCCAACGACGGCTCTTTTGTGCGCGATTCGTTCTTCGGCCGCGACCCGCGAACCAAGGCGATGGTCGCGGACTGGACCGACGATCAGATTTGGTCGCTCAAACGCGGCGGACACGACTATCACAAGGTCTATGCCGCCTACCGGGCCGCGACCGCCTACAGGGGCCAGCCGACCGTCATTTTGGCCCACACGGTCAAGGGCTACGCCCTCGGGACGAACTTCGCCGGGCGCAACTCGACGCACCAGATGAAGAAGCTAAACTCGGCCGACCTCCGTTTGCTGCGCGACACCCTGCACTTGGACATCCCCGACGCGCAGCTCGAGGACCCCTACAACGCGCCGTATTTCAAACCGGATCCGAGCGAGCCGGCAATGGAATACATGGTCGAGCACCGCAACCAGCTCGGCGGGTACCTTCCCGAACGCCGGGTGTTCTCAGGAGGGGTCGAGCTTCCCGCCCAGAAGCACTACGACGCCATCACCACCGGCTCCGGCAAGCAGAAGGTCGCCACCACCATGGCGCTCGTACGCCTCATCAAAGACATCGCCAAAGACAAGTCCTTCGGCTTCAGGCTGGTGCCGATCATTCCCGACGAGGCGCGCACCTTCGGCCTCGACGCGATGTTCCCGACGGCCAAGATCTTCAACACGCTGGGCCAGCAGTACACCTCCGTGGACCACGACCTGCTCCTTTCGTACAAGGAGTCCGAGAGCGGCCAGCTCTTGCACACAGGCATCTCCGAGTCCGGCTCGGTGGCCGCCTTCCAGGCTGTGGGCACCTCTTACGCGACTCACAACGTCCCGATGGTCCCGTTCTACATCTTCTACTCGATGTTCGGCTTCCAGCGCACGGGAGACCAGTTCTGGGCAGCGGGCGATCAGATGGCGCGCGGATTCATCGTCGGGGCGACCGCCGGCCGCACGACGTTGGCCGGCGAGGGCCTGCAGCACATGGACGGGCACTCCCCCGTCCTTGCATCGACCAATCCCGCCATCGTCCAGTACGATCCGGCCTACGCCTATGAGATCGCGCACATCATGAAGGACGGCTTCGTGCGCATGTACGGCGACGGATCGGACGGGCGCGACCAAAACGTCATGTACTACCTGACTGTGTACAACGAGCCCATCCATCAGCCGGCCCAGCCCGACGGCGTCGACGTCGAAGGCATTGTCAAAGGCCTCTACCTCCTTGAACCCGCCGAGGGGGACGGGCCGCGCGTCCAGCTCCTCGCCTCGGGCGTGGGGGTTCCGTGGGCCCGTGAGGCCAAGCGCATGCTCGCCGAGGATTGGGGCGTGCAGGCCGCCGTGTGGTCCGTCACCTCGTGGCACGAGCTGCGCAAGGATGCCCTTCAGGCAGACGAGCACAATTTCCTCCACCCGGAGGCCGAGCCTCGCGTGCCCTACGTGAGCGCCAAGCTGCAAGGCGCCGAAGGCCCGTTCGTGGCGACGTCGGACTTCGAACACCAGGTTCAGGACGCGATCGCAAAATGGGTGCCAGGAGACTACTACACGCTCGGCGCCGACGGCTTCGGCTTCTCCGACACCAGGCCCGCCGCCCGCCGGTTCCTCAAGATCGACGCCGCCTCCATGGCGGTGCGCGCCCTTCAGGGCCTCGCCGACCAAGGCAAGATCGACCGGTCGACCGTCAAGCAGGCGATCGACAAATACGACCTGTTCAACCCCAACGCGGCGGATCCGGTTCCCGAAGATCTAGCCTGAAAGGAGGCACTATGATCGTCACCACGACCAACGGCATCGAAGGCTTCAAAATCGACAAATATCTTGGCCTGGTCACCGGAGAGGTCATTGCGGGCGTCAACCTGTTCAAGGACATCGGCGCGGGCCTGCGCAACCTCTTTGGCGGCCGTTCGCAAGGGTACGAGAACGAGCTTCAAGCGGCCCGCGAGAGCGCCCAGGAAGAGCTCGTCGAGCGCGCTGAGAAGCTTGGGGCCGACGCCGTCGTGGGCGTCGACCTCGACTACGAGGTCCTCGGGCAAGGCGACATGCTCATGGTCTCCGTGACGGGCACGGCCGTGACGCTCTCTTACGGAGGCCAGGCATAGAAAAAGGCAGCCCCCGAAGGAGGGCTCAAGGCTGCGGAGCCTAGAGGCTCCGCAGCAGGCGCCTCTCGACGGGAACCGCGGCCTAGGCGGCGGTTTAGGAGACTCCGGCGATCAGCAGGTCAGCCAGCTGGTCGGGAGTCTCCGCCGTTCGCCAGGCCAGCGCGTACTCCTCTTCGGGAGCGGCGCCCCAGCGGACAAGCACGGTCGGCAGGCCGTGCGCGGCCGCGCCGTGGACGTCGTACTTCCTGTCCCCCACCATGACGGCGTTCGACGCATTGACGCCGGCCGCCTCGAGGGCCTCCAGAGCATCGCCGACGATCCAACGCTTGGCCGTGCGGCCGCGGGATTCGTCTGCCCCGCAGACCGCGACGAAGCGTCGCGCGACGCCCAGGCGCTCGAGAAGGGCGACGGCGGCTTCGGTCCTCTTCGACGTGGCGATCGCCATGGGCACGCCCGCCTCATGCAGGCGCTCAAGCATGGCCTCGATTCCGTCGAAGAGGCTCAGCTCCAATTCCTTCGCCGAATAGCGCCGCCGATAGGCGCCGACGAAATAGCCGGGGTCGACGCCCAACTCGGCGAAGGACTCGGACAGCGGCGGCCCGACGAACCGCCGGTAGTATTCGCGGGGGTGGACGATTCCCGCCTCTTCCCGCATGATTCGGTCGAACGTCTCAGCGACGGCGTCCATGGAATCGACGAGTGTGCCGTCCACGTCGAAAAGCGCCGGCCGTAGCGTGCGGCCTCCGCTCACAACTCGATTCCCTCAACGCTTCCGGCCCCGACGCGGGCGATCTTGCCCTTGACAAAGTCGAGAACGGTGGTCGGGCCGCCCTCTCCGCACGGGCCTTCGACCACGACGTCGACGACATGCCCGAGGTCGTCCTTGACCTCCCACCCGTTGACCATCGGGTCCTCCTCTCCCGGAAGGATGAGCGAGGATGTGAGCATGGCCTCCCCCAAGGATTCGAGGATCGCCTGGCTCATCCTGTGGTCCGGGATTCTCGCGCCCACTGTGTGCTTCTTCGGATTGACCGAAATGCGCGGGACGTCCTTCGTCCCCTTGAGGATGAATGTGTACGGACCGGGCGTGAGGGATTTGATGAGTCGGAACTCCGAGTTGCCGACGATCGCCAGCTGCCCCAGCTGGGCGAAGTCGTGGCACAGGAGTGTGAAGTGGTGCTTGTCTCCTACCTGGCGGATCGAGCGGATCCGCTCCAGGCCTTCTTTGTTTCCGAGCGAACAGCCGAGCGCATAGCCCGAATCGGTCGGAAAGGCGATGACTTCGCCCGACCGTATGTGCTCGACCACTTTGTCAACGAGCCTGGGCTGGGGATCGACGGGATGAATCTCGACGTAGCGGACCATGCGTGCACCTTCCCTTCTGGCATACTCACATTGCACGGTACACAAAAGACTACCAAGGAAGGGGAAGCATGGATCGCCAAGCAGCCGGCGACGCCGCCC
>NZ_DBHHEV010000118.1:0-6067 GCF_057238965.1 Peptidiphaga sp. | reverse complement strand
GCGATCTACACGGCAACCGACAGAGGATCGTGCAACTTCGGCGAGGTCTTTTCGACCGACGGGCGCATCAAATCGCTCAATTTGAGGGTGCTCAAAGACGATCTCGGTTTCTTCCCTGCTTACAACGTCTCTCCCGTATACGCGACCTCTCTCGTCAAAAAGTTCCCGAAGCTCCGCGCGTACTTCGATCAGATGGCGCCGCTTCTGACGGACGACGAGATGCGGGAGATGAATTTAAAGGTCGACGTCGAAGGCCAGGATCCTTCGAAAGTCGCCCGCGAATGGCTGATCTCCAAGGGTTTCGTAACCAAGAAATAAGCGTCGCGAACGTCGACGCCGCACGAAGGCCACAGATCCTGAGAGACAGCGAACGAGGGGGCAGCGCATTTTGCCGCTGCCCCCTCGTTCGCTGTCATCTTCTATGAGCCCGGAATCACGGGTCTTGACTTCTCGTCCGGCTGTGCCTTGTCGAGCCTTTGCCCGAACGGTCGCCGGCTCTTCTTTGCCCGGCTCCGGCTCACTCCCACCTGGCGTTGGCCAAGCCCCCGGCGATGCGGTCCGCGATCGCATCGACCGCCTCGCGCTTGTCAGGGTTCGGGCTGGAGACGGTCACCTGTTGGCCCTCGTGGAAGCCGGCCGCCATGAGCTCCGTGGCCGAATCCGCCGAAACGCCGTCGATGAAGACGTTTCCTCCCAGAGTTTTCACAAGCTGGGCAAGCTGAGCTGCGGGCCTGACGTGAAGGCCGCCGTCGTCGGTGACGACGACCTCGCGCGAATACCCCGTGCTCTTTTCTGACATATGTGTTTCCTTTCGAATCAGTTGAACCAGAGCGAGATTTCCTTTTCCGCGTTTTCCTCCGAATCGGAGGCGTGGATGAGGTTCTCGATGTTTCCGTGACCCCATTCGCGGGCCAGGTCTCCGCGGATGGAACCGGGAACGGCTTGGGTCGGGTTCGTGGCGCCGGCCAGCGCCCGTACGCCTTCGATGACGTTCGCGCCGCTGAAAACGGCGGCGACTACGGGGCCGCGAGTCATGTATCGGACGATTTCGGGGAAGAACGGCTTATCGGCGAGATGCGCATAGTGCACTCGGAGAACCTCTTCCTTCGCCTGCATGAACCTGAGGTCTTCGAGCTTGTACCCTTTGGCTTCGATGCGTCCGAGTATCTCGCCGACGAGCCCCCGCTCGACGCCGTCGGGCTTGACCAGAATGAAAATGCGCTGAGAATCCATGGGTCAATTGTTTCATGGAAGCAGACCGGAAGATGCGCCCATCGTCCCGAGAAAACCGCGCTCAAACGCCCCGTTTGGGCGGCTCTTGGAAAGCCTCGGCCGCCGTTCCGCCGTCGCTGCCAATATTCGACGGCGCCCCGCGTTCGAATACCGCGCGCGAGCGCTGCGTGCGAACACTGTGAGCGAGCTCCGCGTGCGAGCCCGGCGTGCGAACACTGTGAGCGAGCTCCGCGTGCGAGCCCGGCGTGCGAATGCAACCAGGCGCTACGCCCCGTCCGCCCCCGGCTTTCCCATGAGAGTGCGGGCGGCGGCGACCAGCTGAATGGAGCCGAGGACGACCACGGCAGGCGAGGCCATGGGCGCGCCGTCGTCTGACTCGGCCAGGCCGGCTGCGCGGTCGATCGCCTCGGCCAGGTCTCGCTCGACGAAAACTCGTCCGTCTCCGAAAACGCCGCCCGCGATGTCTGCGAGTTCGTCGGCGTCCATCGCCCGATCCGACGCGATGTCGGTGACGACGACCGCGTCCAAGACGGGCTCTAGGACCCCGAGGAAGCCCTCGACGTCTTTGTCGGCCATCATTGCGACGACGCCGACGAGCCTGCCCGGGAAGTACTCGCGCAGAGCGTCGGCCGTGGCCTGCGCGCCGTGGGGATTGTGCGCGGCGTCGGCCACGACCGTCGGCGAGCTTCGAACGATTTCCAGACGCCCCGGAGACGAAACCGACATGAAGGCGTGCTCGACGACGTCGGCCGCGAATGCGCCGCCTCCGAAGAAGGCCTCCGCCGCCGCGAGGGCGATGGCGGCGTTGCGAGCCTGATGCTCCCCCTTCAGCGCCAGCGGGACGTCTTCGTAGCGGGCCGCCGGGGTTTGAAGGGTGACAAGCTGGCCGCCGACGGCCGTTTCGCGCGAGACTAAATGCAACGACGGGCCCTCGGCGACGAGGCGGGCCTTCGCTTTGCGGGCGGCGTCCATCACGATCTGGGCGACGGATTCCCCCTGCCCCGCTGAGACGACGAACGAGCCGGGCTTGACGATTCCGACCTTTTCCCTCGCGATCTCCTCGATCGTGTGGCCAAGCCACCGCTCGTGGTCCATGGCGACGGGAAGGATGACGGCGACGTCTGCCTCGATCACGTTTGTCGCGTCCCACAGCCCGCCCATTCCGACTTCGACGACGGCCACATCGACGGGCGCGTTTGCGAAGGCCGCGTAGGCCATGACGGTGAAGACCTCGAAGAAGCTCATCCGCGGTCCGCCCGCAGCAGTCGACTTGCGGTCGACCAGTTCGACGACGGGTTCGACGTCCTCCCATGCGGCGAGAAAGTCCTCGCGGGAAATCGCTGCGCCGTCGATCGCCATGCGTTCGCGAACCGACGTCAGGTGAGGCGAGGTGAATCTGCCCGTGCGCAGGCCGCGCTCGCGCAGAAGGGCTTCGACCATCCGGGCGGTGGAGGTCTTTCCGTTTGTTCCCGTGATGTGAATCGACCGAAACGCGCGCTCGGGATTGCCCAACATCGCCAGAGCCTCACGCACGCGTTCGAGGGAGGGCTGCACCTTGTGCTCGCGGGCGCGAGTGAGAATCGAGCGGTAGACGGCATCGACCGCGCCGTCCAGAGCGATCCTCTCCGCCTCGGCGACCGCGTCCGGCGGTGGGCCGGACTGCGAATCGTCGGCGAGGACGTCCGCGACGACGCTCGGATCGGGGCCCGCGACAAGCCCCGAGGAGACGATGGCTTTGACGGCGGCGTCGAACTCCTCGTCCTCCGCGGCCTCCCGCGCCAGACGCGCGGCCTCCTCGTCCCGGGCTTCCTCGTCTCGCTCCCTTTCCGAGGCGGAGCTCATTCCTCCCCCGCCCTCAAGTTCGGCCGGAAAGCCCCGCGTTTCGCCGCGGACGCCTTTCCTTCCGTCGAAGCCTTGCCCGTCGGGGCCGTTGTCGTCAGGGCCGCTCCCTCGGGGGCCGCCTTGGCCTTGCATCGGGCCTCCATTCATCTTTTCCTGGCCGTTCCTGCCTGCCTATTGGCTTCGGATCAAGCTTTTTCGACGTCGATCGTGAGATCGGAAGCCGCCCGCACGTCGGTGCGCACGGCGAGCGTCTCTCCCGCGATGAAGTCGATGTGCGCCTCGACCGCGCCGATGCGCGGCTCCGGAACGCCGAGTGTGAGCGCGATCCTGTCGGAGACGTGCAGACCGGCGGCTCTGCGGGCCTCCTGCACCGCCCGCACGACGTCGCGCGCATATCCCTCGGCTTCGAGATCGTCGTCGACGTTGACGTCGAGGGCGATGTAGGAGCCGGAGGGAAGGATCGTCGCGACGGCGCCGTCGTCGGCCACGACCGACGTCGTCACCGTGTACTGGCCCTCCCTGAGGCGAATCGGAGGCTCCGTGTGGAGCACCGCTCCCCCGTCGACCTCCTCCCAGGCGCCCTCGCGGGCCGCCTTGAAAAGAGACGACGTGAGCTTGCGCTGCTCGGGCTCGAGCTCGCGCGGAAGGACGGCGAGCTCCCGGGTTGCCGTCATGCCGCAGGTCTCGATGCTTTCGAGGCGGACCTCCTTGACGTTGACCTCCGAGGCGACGAGGTCGGAGAAGTCGGAGAGGTCTTGATCCGACACGATCCAGAGAGTCCTCAGCGGGAGTCGGACACGGAGCTTGTTCGCCTTGCGCAGCGAATGCCCGGCCGAGACGATCTCGCGCACTTCGTCCATCTGGGCGACCAGCTCGGGGGCGTCACATGTTTCGGGAAGCTCAGGCCAGTCGGTCAGATGGACCGAACGCTCACCGGTGAGCCCCTTGTACATTTCCTCGGTCAGAAGGGGAAGGAGGGGCGCAAGGATTTTCGACACATTGACGAGCACCGTGTAAAGCGTGTCGAAAGCCCTCTCATCCTCGTTCCAGAAACGGTCGCGCGAGGTGCGGACGTACCAATTTGTCAGCATGTCGATGTAATCGCGAACACTCTGGCACGCCGAGGATATGTCGAAGGCGTCGAGGTCTTCGCGCACGGCGTCGGCGAGCCTCTTCGTATGCGCCAGAACGTACCGGTCCTGCACGTCGAGCGCAGCGAGGGCCTGCGCATCGGCAAGGTCGATGCTCTCGGCGAGGTAGCCTTGGCCTCCGTCGGCCGCCCCGGTATAGAGGGTGAAGAAATAGTAGGCGTTCCACAGCGGAAGAAGCACCTGCCGCACGGCGTCGCGGATCGCAGCCTCCTTGACCACGAGATTGCCCCCTCGCACCACGGGCGAGCTCATGAGGAACCAGCGCATGGCGTCGGAGCCGTGCCGGGCGAACACCTCGGAGACGTCAGGGTAGTTGCGAAGAGACTTCGACATCTTCCGCCCGTCGTCGCCCAGGACGATGCCGTGCGAGACGCAGTTGCGGAAAGCCGGCCGGTCAAATAGCGCGGTAGCGAGCACGTGGAGAGTGTAGAACCAGCCGCGGGTTTGCCCAATGTACTCGACGATGAAGTCGCCCGGGTAGTGGTTGTCGAACCAGTCCCTGTTTTCGAACGGATAATGCACTTGGGCGAAGGGCATCGAGCCGGATTCGAACCAGCAGTCGAGGACGTCGCTCACCCTGCGCATGGTCGACTTCCCGCTCGGATCGTCGGGATTGGGCCTGGTCAGGGTGTCGATGAACGGACGGTGCAGAGCGGCGACCTCCACGCCAAAGTCCCTCTCCAGCTCGGCGAAGGAACCGTAGACGTCCACTCGGGGGAAGTTCGGGTCGTCGCTTGTCCACACGGGAATCGGGGCGCCCCAGTAACGATTGCGCGAGATCGACCAATCGCGCGCCCCGGCCAGCCAGTTGCCGAAGATTCCGTCTTTGACGTGCTCGGGCGTCCACGTGATCTCCTGGTTGAGCTCAACCATGCGGTCCCGTATGGCCGTCACCTTGACGAACCAGGAAGACACAGCCTTGTAGATCAGCGGCTTGCGGCAGCGCCAGCAATGCGGATAGCTGTGGACGTAGCTCTTGCGCTGGACGAGCACGGCTCGCCTGTCGCGCTCGATCGCAGCCAGCGGCCCGCTCGAATCGCGCAGATCCGCGACGATCGGCTTGTTTGCGTCGAAGACCTGCAAACCCTCGTAATCGGGGACTTCGGCGGTGAAGCAGCCTCCGTCGTCGACCGGAACGACCGTGCCGATTCCGGCCTCCTGGCAGGCGATCATGTCGTCCTCGCCGAATGCCGACGCCATGTGGACCAGACCGGTGCCGTCCTCCGTCGTGACGAAATCCGCCCCGATGACAGTCCAGACGTTCGGCCCGGGATCCGCGCCCTCTTCGAGATATTCGGGCGCGTTGAAGTAGTCGAAAATCGGATGGTACCTGCGTCCCACAAGATCCTTGCCGGAAATTTGCGCGAGCACCTCCGGCTCCTCCCCGAGCTCTTTCGCGTAAGCCTTGAGACGCGACTCGGCGACGATGACGTCCTCGCCCGCCACAGGCGAGTCGAGGGCTTCGGGGACGCGGACGACGGCGTAGTCGACGTCCGGCCCGACGGCGACGGCGAGATTCGAGGGCAGGGTCCACGGCGTGGTCGTCCAGATGAGGATCAACTCGGGGCGTTCCGCCCCCTTGCGGACGGGCTCGACCAGCCGCATGCCGACGGTGACCGTCTCATCCTGGCGGTCCTGGTAAACCTCGTCGTCCATCTTCAACTCGTGGTTGGACAACGGGGTTCGATCGTTCCAGCAGTATGGAAGGACTCGGTAGCCCTTATAGACGAGGCCCTTGTCGTAGAGCGTCTTGAACGCCCACATGACGGACTCCATGTAGGTGGGGTCGAGGGTCTTGTAGTCGTTGTCGAAGTCGACCCAGCGCGCCTGGCGGGTGACGT
>NZ_DBHHEV010000117.1:0-6231 GCF_057238965.1 Peptidiphaga sp. | reverse complement strand
AGTGGCCGTGGTCGGTATCATCATCGGGGACGTCGACAAGACCGAAAGCACGGCGACGGCCGTGGCCGAGGGAGGGTCGGCCCCCTACGTCTACACGGCGCCGGGGGTGCTCGAGCTGGGCGCGGAAACGGTCAAGGTCAAAGTGACGGGATCCGGGAACGCCAATGTGACGCTCGCCTTCGGCGCCTCCGACGACGTCGAAAGCTGGGTGAAGGGGCTTCCCGCCACCAAGATCACCGGGCTGACGAACTGGAAGACGCTGAAAACGGAAAAGGCCAAAGGCGGCAATGCGAAGGGCGCGCCGACCCTTGCGGATTCCGACATGTGGATCGAGAAGAAGACCGAGAAGGGAGCGGTCGAAGAGCAGTATCGAATCGACGAAAACAGCGCCGGCTCGATTTCGCTCATCGCGACGAGCTCGGACGGCAAGGCTCCCACGGTCTCTCTCACGTGGGACCGCAACCTCGAGCCGTTCAACAACATACCGATCGTCGTCATCGGCCTGCTCATGGCTCTCATCGGGGCCGCCCTGCTGGCGCTCGACCATCGGGATCGTCTGCAAAAGGCCGAACGGGAGGCCATTCGCGAACGCAAGCTCGCTCGCCGAGCCGCCCGCGCAAATGCAGAGACGACCGTTTTGGGCAAGACCGCCGACCCTCAGCGGAACGAAGATCTCGAAAGCGGCAAGCCGACCGTGCCCATTGCCCCGGTGGGCGGGGGGCCAAGGCAGAATGCGTCTGCCGCCGTCGGCGGCGGGGCTTCAGACCCCAGGACGGGCGCGTCGGCAGTCGGCGGCGACGCCGATGCGACGCCTACCGAGGCTTTGGCCGCCCACGACGTGAGACAATCGAGGCGGCGCGCTGCGCCTGACCGTTCGACGGCGGATGGCCCCGCGGTCGCCGGCGCTGCGCCGAGCGGTCCTGCGCCGGAAGGCTTGCCCCCGCGGGAGGCTCCTGTGCACGGGGCGGCTTCGCCAAACGGGCCGCGGCCCAACGGCGGACAGGCGAGCGGCGCCCAGCCGCAGGGCTTGCCCCAGGCCGACGCGGCGGCGCCTGAGATCGCCCAGATCATGAGCGGCCAGGCGATTCCTCCGCGCACCAGCGTTCCCGGCCTGGGGAGCGACACTCAGGAAATCGACCTGGGGGCGGTCGCCCAGGGCGGCTTCGCGACGCCGCCTGCCGGACAGCCGCATGAGACTCCCCGAAACGAACAGGCGAACGCCACAGGGAGAACCCTCGGCGCGGGAATCATCGCCGGCAGCCCTCGCGCCGACGAACTGCGGGGCAGGGAGCTTTCCGCCGAAGACCGCATCGTCATCCCCGAAGCCCCCGGCGGGCAACAGGGCGGGGGAGCGCCCCGGGTCGAAGGAACGCCCGAAGCCGGCGCGCCGGCGGTCTCCGGACCCGGCGCTCAAAACGGCGGCGCGGGCATGCGTGCCGCGGACGCCTCGGTTGCGGCCGACTTCGGCGTCCGCGGAGCCGATCTGCCCAAGACCGCCTGGCGCGGCCGATGGGGATTCGCCCACTCGGAGGGCCCCGAAAGCCCCGTCGGCGGCAACGACAACGAGGAGGATGCACATGCTTAAAAAAGGAATGGGCCTCGCCCTGACAGCGGCTCTGTCCGCGGGGGCCTTGGCGGGATGCGGAGAATCGGAGCCGCCCGTGCCCAAGCCGACGGCGGCGAAGTCGGCCTCGCGTCCGGCTACGTCGGTCGAGAACTTCATGAAGGTCTCGAAGCGGGTTCTCGAGTCCGTCAACGCCACCGACAAGGATCAGAGCACGGACAAGCTCGGAGCGACGACGACCGGCCCCATGACGGTCATCCGCCAGGCTCAGTACAACACGAAACGGCTCCTCGGGGACTCCTACAAATTCCCCGAGCTGGCCACCGAGGTTACGAAGAACCGGGTCGCGATCTCCAGCTCCAAGGGCTACCCGCGGCTCGCGATGACAGTCATGGACCCGTTGAAGGGGAACAACCTCCCGACGATGGACGTCTTCGCCCAGGGGAAGGCGCGCGAAAACTGGAAGCTGTGGGGCAGCCTGCGGCTTTTCCCCGGCGCGGAGTTCCCTTCCGTCGAGGGAGGAAAGACGGGCGCCGAAACAGTCGCCGCCGAGTCGGACAAGGGCCTTGCCGCCAGCCCTAAGAAGACAATCGAGGCATACGTCAACCTCAACAAGACCGGCAGCGACTCCCAGGGGCTGACCTTCTCGCAGGACGCCTTGCGCCAAGAGCTCAAGCAGACTGCGGACAAGAACGCCGCCGCGGTCAACGGCGCGGGCAAGTCGACGATGACCTTCGCCGTCGGCAACGAGGGGCCCGTGGCCATGCGCACGTCCGACGGCGGCGCCGTCGTCGTCGCGCAGCTGAATTACTTCACCACGATCTCCTCGGACTCGCAGCACACGGTGACCGTCGGCGACAAGGCGGGAAGCATCGCAAGCGGCAAGGCAGGGGGGAAGGTCACACTCGACGGGAAGACGCTGACCACATCCAACACGCGTTTGGTGGCGTTCAAGGTTCCCGCCGCGAAGTCCAAAGACAAGACGATCAGCGTGATCGGATCGAGTGACGACGTCATATTGGGCGCGCAAGTTCAGTGAGGTAGGAATGACTCAGCCATTGTCCATGTACGGCGCCGTCGATCTCGCGGCCGCAGGGTCGGCCTCCGCTTCCGCGGGCGGGGACGCGGTTCCCGGCCCCTTTTCGCTGGAAGCGACCGCAGCCAACCTTCAAAGCATTCTGGAGACTTCGGCCCGTGTGCCGGTCGTCGCCGTCTTTTTCTCTCCGCGCTCGGAGGAATCGACTGCGCTGGCCGCCCGCTTGGAAAGCCTCGCCGTCAAGTCCGCGGGAAGCTTCCAGCTGGCCAAGGTCGACGTCGACGCGGCGCCCGAAATCGTCCAGGCGTTCAGAGTCAGCCGCGTTCCCGCGGCGGTGGCGCTGCTCCAGGGCCAGCCGCTTCCCCTGTTCGAAGGGGCGCCCGCCGAGGCCGAGTTGGGCCCGCTCATCGATCAGCTGCTCGCCGCTGCCGCGCAATACGGCATCACGGGAAGGCTCGACGGCGCGCAGGCGCCTGCCGAACCGGCTCTCAGCGCGCATCACGCTGCGGGGCTTGCCGCCCTCGAGGCGCGCGATTTCGCCAAAGCGGAGGAAGAGTTCGAGCTCGCCCTCAAGGAGGAGCCCGGCAACGACGACATCAAGCGGGGCCTGGCCCAGGCGCGTCTCATGCTCAGAGTCGGCGAGGTGAGCGAGCCTCTCGCCGCAATCGAATCGGCCAACGAGGCGCCGCGGGGGGACGTCGAAGCCCAGCTCGCCGCCGCCGACGTCGAAGTGGCCTACGGCCGGCCGGACGCGGCTTTCACGCGCCTCATCGCGGCGGTCCAGGCGACGGCGGGCGACGAGCGCGAAAGGCTCAGGGAACGCCTGCTTGACCTTTTCCAGGCGGTCGGCGCCTCCGACCCCCTCGTCTCGCAGGCGAGGAAGGCTCTGGCGAGCGTTCTCTTCTAGGCTCTTTCAAACCACGCCGTGGCGTCGGCGGGGACGGATCCGTCGAGGGCCTCGTCGGTCGAGCAGAGAATCGGCCGCCATCCCTCGGGGACTCGGACCGGCTCGTCGAACGCCGTGATGACGAGGACATCGCCGCGAGCCTTCTTTGAGGCTTCGTCGGCTTCGCCTGAAACCCGGCTGCGTCCCTCTTCAACGCCGGCGCGCCTTTCGAGGCCGCCGTGCCCTTTGAGGCCGCGCTCGCCCGGGTCGTTGCGCCGCTCCTCTTGGGCGGACCCCCTGCCCTCTGCCGGATCGGGCGCGTTGAGGGACGAGGCAGGTGTGTTGAGGAAGGCCAAGCCGCGGCTGTCCGCGGCGACGCCATCCGTGACGTCGACGAGCCCGCCGCAGCCGAGCCTCAGCTCGCGCCGCAGCGCGTACATCCGGCGAAAGAGGTTGAGGGGCGAGCGCGGGTCGGCCGATTCGCGGTCCACCGCGTACTCCTTCCACTCGGCCGGCTGGGGCAGCCAGGACTTTCCGTCGGGGGAGAAACCGAAGGCGGGCGAGTCTGCCTCCCACGGCAGAGGCACCCTGCATCCGTCGCGCCCGGTCTCCTCGCCCTTCGTGCGGAAGTAGGCCGGGTCCTCGCGCAGCTCGTCCGGAAGGGCCATGTGCTCGGGAAGGTTGAGCTCCTCGCCCTGCCAAATGTAGGCCGAGCCGGGCAGCGCCGACATGAGCGCGTGCGCGGCCAGTGCGCGTCTGTGCCCGACGACGTCGGGGAGCGGGTCGCCCTCCTTGATTCCCTTCGGGTAGTTGCCGGCGTCGGGAAGCCCCAAGCGGGCGGTGGCTCGGATGACGTCGTGGTTGGACAGCACCCACGTGGCAGTCGCGCCGACGGCGTCCATGTCCCGCAGAGAATCGGCGATGACGGTTCTCATGCGGTCGGCGGTCCACGCGGAGGCGAGGAACTCGAAGTTGAAGGACTGGCTCATCTCGTCGGAGCGAACGTATTTCGCAATCGCCGAGGCGGGGGAGACCCAGGCTTCGGCCACGAGCATCCGGTCAGGGCCGAATTCGTCGAGGACCTTCCGCCACTGCCTGTAGATGTCGTGCACGCCGTCGAGGTTCCACATCGGCGCGGCCTCGTCCTTCTCCGGCTTCACTTCTCCCTCGACCATCGCCGCTGTGTGCTCCCAATTCGGAAGGGCGGGGTCCTTGACGAGCCCGTGGGCGACGTCGACGCGAAAGCCGTCGACGCCGCGCCTCAGCCAAAACCTGAGAATGTCGCGAAATTCGGCCTGAACCTCGGGATTGGACCAGTTGAGGTCGGGCTGGGAGGAGTCGAAGAGGTGGAGGTACCAGGAGGCGTCGCTTTCCCACGGCGACCCGGGCGCGTCCTCCCGGTCGCACACCCGCGTCCACGCCCCTCCGCCGAAGACCGAGCGCCAGTCGTTGGGGGCCGGCCGGAACCAGTAGCGCTCGCGCTCGGGCGAGCCCGGTCCGGCCTCGAGGGCCTGCCTGAACCAGACGTGGCGGTCGCTCGTGTGGTTGGGCACGATGTCGAAGATTATGCGCAGCCCGAGCGAATGCGCGCGTGCGATGAGGGCGTTGACGTCGTCCATCGTGCCGAAGACGGGGTCGATGTCCCTGTAGTCCTCGACGTCGTATCCGGCGTCGCGCTGCGGACTTCGGTAGAAGGGGCTGAGCCAGACGGCGTCGACGCCGAGGCGCGCCAGATGGTCCAGCCGGGAGATCGCCCCGGGGATGTCGCCGATCGGCCCGCCCGAAGAGGCGAAAGAGCGCGGGTAGATCTGGTAGATGACGGCGTCTCGCCACCATAGGCCCGGCGCCGTGGGGTTGTGGAGAAGCATGGTTGTCACATCCTGCAGGGCGCAGTCGATTCGCGGACGATGAGCTCGCCGTGGAACTCCATCGACGTCGGCGTCTCGCTGCTGGAGACAAGGGCCATGAGGGAGGAGACGGCGCCCTCGCAAATGGCCCTCACGGGTTGGCGGATGGTGGTCAGGGGAGGGGCGGAGAAAGCCATGAGAGGGGAGTCGTCGAAGCCGACGACGGAGACGTCCTCCGGCACCGAGAGCCCCTGGGAGGCGCATTGGCGGATCGCCCCGAGCGCCATGATGTCGCTGCCGCAGACGATGGCCGTGCAGCCGTCGGCAAGAAGCGTTCGGGCGGCGCTCTGGCCGCCTTCGACCGTGTAGAGGGTGTGGACGACCGGGGCCTGCGCGCCCGGCGCGAGGGCCTTCATGGCGCTCGCGAAGCCCTTGACCTTCAATTGGGAGGGGATGAAACGCTCCGGCCCCATTGCCAGGCCGATCGCGGTGTGGCCGAGCGAGACGAGGTGGCGCACGCACTGCGCCACGGCGTCGACGGCGTCGGTGGAGAAATCCGCCGTCGCGATTTCCGGGTTGGGGCCGTTGACCGTGACGAACGGCAGGCCGATCTGCGTCAAACGTCCGTACCGGCCGACGGAGGCCATTGAATCGGCGTGCAGGCCGGAGATGAAGACGATCCCCGCGACGTGCTGCTCTATGAGCAGTTCGACGTAGGAGTCCTCGGTGATGCCCCCTGCCGTCTGTGTGCACAGCAGGGGCGTGTAGCCGCGCGACGACAGCGTGGTCTCGATGTTCTGCGCGAAGATCGGGAAGATCGGATTCGTCAGTTCCGGCACGATGAGGCCGATCCTGCCCCCGGGATGTTCTCGCAGCTTCTCCGGGCGTTCGTACCCGA
>NZ_DBHHEV010000116.1:1591-6309 GCF_057238965.1 Peptidiphaga sp. | reverse complement strand
TCGTCGTCCTGACTGCCGCCCTCTCCGTCTACAATTCGGGGCTCTACTCCAACGGCCGCATGCTCTATTCGCTCGCCCGCCAGGGCAACGCCCCGAAGGCGTTCACCATGCTCTCCCAACGCGGAATCCCCTTTGTCGGCGTGCTGTTCTCCTCGCTCGTGACGGCGACGGCGGTGGCAATTGTCTATTTCCTGCCGGATACCGCTTTCAAGATCGTCATCTCGACGGCGTTGGCATCGGGGATCATATCCTGGGCCATCATTTTGATCACTCAGAGGAAGTTCAGGAGGGTCATCGGGCCCCAAGGCGAGGCGGAGCTTTCATTCAAGCTCCCGGGAGGCAAAACGACGAACTCGGTCGTTCTCGCCGCGCTGGGAGGGCTCCTCGCGCTTATGGCCTTCAGCGCTGACTATCGAACGGCGGTCATCGTCCTCCCGATCTGGCTCGCCATTCTATTCGTCGCCTACGAGGTCGGACGGCGGACGGTCAAGCTCGGCCGTGGGCGAATCCCCTCCGACGGCGCCGGTGAGTCGGCGCATCCAAAGATGTGAGGAATCGATGAACGGTCACAACGGCGCGAGTTCCGGGAAGGGCGGACTGCTCCGACGAGCGGCCAAATCGCCCGGCGCCCGATGCGAGGACGCATTCGACGACGTCGTCGCCCGGAAAGACCCCGAAGGCCTCCGCAAGGGCCTGACCACCCGGCACATCCAGATGATCGCCTTCGGAGGGGCGATTGGGACGGGGTTGTTTTACGGTTCGGCGGAGGGGATCAAGCTGGCCGGCCCGTCGATTCTTCTGGCTTACGCCCTGGGTGGGATCGTCATTTTCTTTGTGGTGCGCGCGATGGGGGAGATGTCGGTCCATCGGCCGAGTTCGGGCTCCTTCAGCCGTTACGCCAATGACTATTGGAGCCCCCGGGCGGGGTTTGTGGCCGGTTGGAATTACTGGTTTAACTACATCGCTGTGGCGATGGCCGAACTGACGGTGGTCGGCCAGTACATTCAGTACTGGTTTCCGTCGGTTCCTGCGTGGGCGTCGGCGGCCGTCGTGTTGCTTGTCATCACCATGGTCAACCTCGTCGGGGTAAGGGCCTTTGGCGAGTTCGAGTTCTGGTTTTCCGCGATCAAGGTGGCGGCGGTCGTCGGGATGATCGTTCTGGGCCTTTACGTGATTGCAGCGGGCGTGAACTCCAATCCGCATCTGCCCGACCCCTCCTTCTCCCACCTTTTCGATCGCGGGGGCTTTTTCCCCGGAGAGCTCAACGGCTTCCTCGTCTCCCTGGTTTTCGTGATGTTCTCCTTCGGGGGCATCGAGCTCATCGGGATAACCGCGGGCGAGGCCGACGATCCCCAACGGTCCATTCCCAAGGCGATCAATCAGGTCGTCTACCGCATCCTCATCTTCTACATCGGCGCGCTGTTCGTCATCATGGCCGTTGTGCCGTGGAATGCGATCGACGGCAAGCTCAGCCCCTTCGTCCAGATCTTCGATTCCGTGGGCATCAAGGCCGCCGCGCACGTTCTCAACTTCGTCGTCCTGACTGCCGCCCTCTCCGTCTACAATTCGGGGCTCTACTCCAACGGTCGCATGCTCTATTCGCTCGCCCGCCAGGGCAACGCCCCGAAGGCCTTTATGCGTCTGTCCCGCCGCGGGATCCCCTACGCGGGGGTTCTGTTTTCGTCGATGGTGACGGCCGTCGCCGTCGCCGTCATCTACTTCCTGCCGGATACGGCCTTCTCGATTCTCATGGCGATGGCCCTCGGCGCCTCGATCATTTCGTGGGTCATGATCCTGCTCACCCACAGGGCATTCCGAAAGAGGATCGGCTCGGGCCTCGCCGACCTGGCGTTCAAGCTTCCCGGCGGCCTGGCCTCGAACGCCGTCGCCCTCGTCAGCCTCGTGGGCGTTTTCATCCTCATGGCTTTCAACCCCGATTATCGAACATCCGTCGCCGTCATGCCGATATGGCTTTTCATCCTTTTTGCCGCATACGAGGTGAAGAAGAGATCCTCTAAGTCCGGGCCGTCAGAGCGGATGCAAGAAGCCCGGCGCTGAGCCTCACTGTAAAACACGGGGCCGCGCCGCCTGGCGGGCCCCGTGCTCAGGCGCAGGCTAGACGGCCAGAAATCACTTCTCGGCCTGCACGCGCGCGTGCTTGTACAGCAGCGTGGCCGCGGCAGCGAACAGCGCTGTCCCTATGAACTTCGCTGGCGTCGCGAACCCTTCGCCGACGACGGCAAGGGGAGCGTCGTCGCCCGACCAGCCGACGATTCCCGCGTAGATCACGCCGAAAAGGGATTCGCCGACGATCAGCCCGGTGCTCATGAGCACTCCCATGCGCTTTTTGCCGTCGACGTCGCCGCCGGAGCGTTCGGCCCACCTGTCGTACAGCGTGCCGAGCACGGCGCCGAGCGCGATGGTCAACGTCGTCGTGGGCATGAGGTACATGCCCATCCCCACCGCGAGGGGCGGAAGCTTGAGCCTGCCGGCTGTCCCGCGCTTGAGCGTTTCGTCGACGACGATGACCACGATTCCGATGAATGCGCCCCAGCCGATGTACGTCCAGTCGAGGGAATTGTCGAAGATTCCCTTGGCCAGCTTGGAGATGATCGATGCCTGCGGCGCGTTGAGGGCGTTGTCTTTGGCGCCCGGCGTGCCCGCGAAGCCGAATGTGCTTTGAAGCAGGCCCAGCACGGGGGCGATGACAACCGATCCGAAGAGCACTCCAATGACGAGTGCGACCTGCTGTTTCCACGGCGTGGCACCGACGAGCTGGCCGGTTTTGAGGTCTTGGAGGTTGTCGTTGGAAATCGTGGAGATGCCGAAGACGACGGCCGCCGTGAAGAGCGTGAAAGCGATGAGCGCCTTCGTCTCCGATCCGTCGGCGGGGCCGTAGGCAAGCTTGATGGCGAGGGCGCCCACGAGCACGACGAGAATTCCCACACCCGAGATCGGCGAGTTCGACGACCCGATGAGCCCGGCCATGTAGCCGCAGACGGCGGCGACGACGAGTCCGATGAGGAGGATGAACGCCACCGAGACGACCATGAGGTGCGTCGAATTGTGGATGGCGGTCCCGTTGACGAAGTCCGCCAGGAGGAATCCGATGGGAAGCATGAGAAGCGCGATCGTGGCGCCGACGATCTGGATCGGAATGTCGCGCTCGGTCAGATCCACTTTCTTGCCGGCATGGCGCTTCCCGGCGGCGATCGCGGCTTCGCGGATGCCGACGGCGATCGGTTTGAGGATCTTGATGAGCGTCCACACAGACGCGATCGCAATGACGCCGGCGCCGATGAACCTCACCTGGTCGATGAAAACACTCCTGACGGCCTCTTCCGACGCCGTCGCCGACTCGTCGCCCCACACAAGGGTCGGCAGAAGCAGCCTCCCAGCGAACGCACCCTGCCGACACATGCTCTGCCGATAAACGCGGCCTGACGGTGATTGCTTACTCATTTGCCGTGCCTCGGTGTGGCTGAGGGCGCGGGTGGGCGACAATGGAGGTGTGGATCCACTTGTCAAAGACATCCTTTTCGTCCTTCTTTTCACGCTGATCGGCGGTTTGTTCTCCGCGTCGGAGATGGCGCTCGTTTCCCTTCGCCAAACGCAGATCGACGAGATGTCCAAGAAAAGTTCGGCGGGCAAAGCCGTCGCGCGTTTGACGGCGGATTCGAATTGTTTTCTTTCCGCCGTCCAGGTCGGCGTGACGATCGCCGGCTTCTTCTCGGCGTCTTTCGGAGCCTCCGAGATCGCCCCGGTTCTTGCGCCGACGCTCCAGAAATGGGGGCTGGGCGCGTCCGCCTCCCAAACCCTGGCTTTCATTTTCGTGACCGTCGCCATCGCCTACCTGTCCATCGTCTGCGGCGAGCTCGTGCCCAAGCGCATCGCGCTCCAATCGGCCGAGACGATAGCGCGCGTCGTCGTGCGTCCGCTCTCGGTCATCACATTTTTGCTGCGCCCGGTGATCTGGTTCCTCGGCTTGTCCACCGACGTCGTGCTGCGGCTTCTCGGGCGCAACCCGCGCGAGCAGAAGGACACGATGGGCGTGGCCGAGCTCCGCGCCTTCGTCGCCAGTCAGGACACGATCGGCGAGGACGAGCGCGAGATGGTCGTCGACATGCTTTCGGTGGGCGACAGGACCGTCGAGCAGATCATGACTCCGCGCACAGAGGTGGAGTTCTTTTCTGCGGACACGGCGATCGAGGAGGCCCAAAAGGAGGTTTCGGAGCTCGAGCATTCGCGGTATCCGGTTCGCCACGGAACTTCGGACGACGACGTCGTCGGCTTCATCCACATCCGGGATCTCATCAATCCTTCGTCGAGCGTGAGGACGGTTGGCGACCTTGTCCGCGAAATACTGTTCTTTCCGACCGGCAAGCCGGTGATGGACGCCCTGAAGGAGATGCGCGCCAAGCACGCCCACCTCGCCGTCGTGGTGGACGAATACGGAGGAACCGACGGCATCATCACGCTCGAGGACGTCGTCGAGGAATTCGTCGGCGAGATACGCGACGAATACGATCAAGAGACGCCGGTGGCCATCAAGCGCGGGGATTCCCGGGACATCGACGGTTTGGCGAGCCGCGCGGAAATTGCGAAGGTCTTCGGCAGCGAGCTTCCCGAGGGCCCTTTCGACACCATCGGCGGGTACGTCGTCAACGAGCTCGGGCGCATGCCACGCGTGGGCGACGAGGTCCGCTGGGACGGGCGCA